>PUKG01000135.1 GCA_003550445.1 Halobacteroidaceae bacterium | reverse complement strand
TAAAGGTTCACTGGGAAAGCGAATTTTTTACATTCCACTCTCCCAAGTGGTGGGCAGAACTCTGGAAAAGATCAGACCTTGTTGATATTGAGACTTCGGATTCCATGCCCGGAGGCTGGGATGTATGGTTAAAGTGGGAAAAGCTTGCCCAAAAATCCGGCCTCTGGAGCAGGGAAGGGGATTTGGAGCTTTTAGAGGCAGATGGAGGCGAAAATCTTGGTTTTTCCCGGGTGGTTGCCCGGCGTAAATAAAGAGGGATTTGTATATAAATGGGGGAGAAAAATATGGAAAAAGAACACCCATCTGTAAAGGAAATGTGGGAAAAATTTTGCAAAACCAGCGAATTAAGCAATGAAGAGAAATATACTTCATGGCCATTTGGCGGTAACGAGAAATCAGCAAATGAACTGGTTGAACTTGTTATCCAGGGGGGAAAAAGGGCTACGGCCTCCCTTTACGATATCTATGGGTATATAAAGGAGTCTCTACCGAAAGTTGGGGATTACAGTGTAATTACTGATTGGGAGGGTAAAGCCCGCTGCATTATCAGGACCACCTCCGTGGAGATAGTCCCTTTTAAAGAGGTCTCTGAAGAGTTTGCCCGAAAAGAAGGGGAGGGTGACCTTTCCCTGAGCTATTGGAGGGAGGTCCATAGAGAGTTTTTCAAAGTTGATCTGGAAGAAACTTCAGGGGAAAAATTTAAAGAAGATATGCTTGTGGTATGCGAGGAATTTGAAGTTTTGTTTAAATAACTAGGGGAAAATTTAGTAGCAACCGGATATTTAGTTTTTGGAAACTATCCTTTTTCCCAAAGGAGAAAGGGCGGGAAAAAACAAGGGCTATTGGAATATTCCAATAGCCCTTGTTTTTAAAAACACCAAAAAGATCTTAAGGACCCATAGGATAGCCGATCAGGCCATTATAGTAAAGGTAAGCTATTTTATAAGTGTCCTTATATTTTGCCAGGTCCAGGAAAGTTTCAACAATGATTTCCTCCATTTTTTCTTCGTCGATATAAATTGTCCTAATTGCAAAGGCCTGGACAAACAATAATCCTTCTGTGGGCAAATCCACGGGGTTTTCGGCCAGCATTATGTCTTCATAATAATATTTGTAACGAAAATCAACCTGGATATCGGTATCGTTCAAATCCTGCTCATCAACATCGAAATTTTCAAGAATATAATCCAGTAAAGATGAAAAGCTACAGAGAAAATCTTCTTGCAATTCTTCTTCTTGGGGAATTTCCCCCCAGTAGCGCAAATAGTCGATATACGCGAATAACCCGGAAAAATCAAATTCACCATGCTGGGGAAGGACAATTTGTTCCAGGTTTTCATCATATTCTGCTTCATCAATAAAAGCCTGGACAGTAGCTTCAAATTCATTAATGAAATCATTTAAAAACCCTGCAATTGTAATTTCTTCCAAGCCTTCATCATCAAGGTCTATATCATTAAAAAGGCCGCAACCCCAGAAAGTAAGACTCAGGGCCAGGATAAGGATCAAAAGCAACCATTGCTTTCTTTTTTCCAATATAACCAGCTCCCCTTATTGATTTGGTTTTATAGTTTTTTTAATTGGGTTAATTTATCACCGGAAATTAACTGGTCCAACACCTAGTAGGTCCCAGAAATCTATTTCAATTAACTTAAAATCAGCTTCGTATTCTGCCAGAGATGCATAACCCTCCTGGAATTTTTCTGTCTCATTCCCGTTAACAGTAGTTTTTTGGGTAAAAATCAATTCGACGAACTGCATTTCTTCCTGGGGGTAATCATTTTGGCCGACTCTAAAAACGGGCCTGTCATAAAAGTATTTGTAAGTAAAATGAACTAAGATATCGGTTTCGTTAAAGTCTTCCTGGTCAATTTCATTTGCACCGAGAAGATCTTTTAAGAATTCTTCGAGAACATCAACAATATATTTTGAAAACTCCTCCTCATCAGCCAGATAGGGGCCACCCGATCTTAGAACCCAATCATTGTAATAATTGGGAATAATAAAAAGGTCAAAATGAGCTAGTAACTGGGATAGGTCAAGATCCTCGGGATCTGGAAAATTTAGATAATGGTAAGGGTCATCTAGTAAGACAGTTACAGCGGGTTCTTCATAGTAGGTTTCCTCAATAAATTCCTGAACCAAGGTTTCCAAATCGTTGATAAAGGTGTTTAGGAATTCTGCTTTGGCCTGATCGCTTAAATCAGGTTCCTCACCTAAATCTATGTCATTAAAAAGACCGCAACCGGAAAAAATAATTCCCACAGAAAAGATTAGGAAAAATAAAAAAAGTTTATTTTTTAAAAACAAACAAATCATCTCCTTAATTAAGAATTGAATTAAAATGGGCATTAAAGTTTTGCTTTTGCAAAAAGAGGAAAGAACCAGGATCCCAAAAAGATCCTGGTTCTTTTTTACTTAATCCATCCAGAAACCTTCCCAACCCAATAACCCCCAGTAGTCAAAGTAAATTACCTTGAAAGCATCCTCATATGGGGCTACAAAAACAAAAGAACTAACTATTTGCTCCTCTGTTTCTTCATCTACGGTAATTTCCTGTATGGCCATTGCTATAAGGAACTTGACTTCTTCCTGGGGATAATCAACTGCCTCCATCCAGAAAATGAACTCGGCAGGAGCTTCAATAAAATACTTGTAGGTTAATGAAAAATTGATTTCAGCATCGTTAAACTCTTCAGTCGATATGTTAAGGTCCTCTGTAACAAAATATTCCATATCCTCAAGCATATATTCAATAAGCTGTTCTTCTTCAAGTATTTGCCCTTCAAGCATAAAAATGTCATAGTGGGCAAAAAGTGCAGAGAAATCAAGATCATCCTCTCCGGGCGTCATCCAACCATCATCATATTCTGTTTCATCAATAAAGCTTTGAACTAAATCCGCGAAATCATTAATAAGGGTATTAAGAAAATCTGCCTTTGACAGCTCCTCAGTAGGAACATCAACTTCTACATCATTAAAAAGCCCACAGCCTGATAACAATAGACCCAAAATCAAAGCCAATGGAAGTAAAACAAGTTTTCTATTTTTTAACAAGCAAAACACCCCTTTCTTTAATTTAATTGAAATATTCGCCTTAAATAATAATTCACCTTTTTAAATAAATTTAAAATATCATTTTTTTTGAAAAGAGTGGACCCATATTTGGAATTGAGGAGAGAAAGGTAAAGGATGTCATTTGCTTTGAATATTTATTTAATGCAGCTAGTTAGAAGGTTTAGGAGTGGGTAATTCGGTTTTTCCCGGGATAGAAATTTTTGTGTAGTTATATCTCTTACTTATCCAATAAACCTGGAGAAAAGATCTTATCTCTTATGAATTTAATAAAGTAGAAGAAGAAATTAAAATCAGGAGTGCTTAGTGGGATTATTGGCGAGGATAATAAATTAACGATAAAAGGATTTTTTAATCCCGGGTTTTGTTTTTTAGGGTTAATTTTTAGTTTTAGGGAATTTCCGGTTATCTTTAGGGTCCCTCCGGGTTCGGGAATTTTCCATGAAGGATTTTAAAAAATTTAAGGATAAAAAACCCCATGGGTAAAGAAAAAACGGAAAGAGGAAAACAGTTTTTTCTATGAGGAAACAAAATTAATGTTTTTTTGAAAATTATCCAATGGAGGAAATAAAACTCCTATTTTTCTTACCATAAGGAATCCAAAACCCCATCGATATTAAAACCAATTACTTTAAATTCTTCTCCTGAATTGGTAATAATAAGATCGGTTGTTTTAATTTCTTTAATGATTTCCTCCCCGGTTTTGATTGTACGGACTAAATGAACCTGGAAATACTCAGCTTTTTCCATGAGATCTGAGGAAGAATGAAAGCTTTTTGCCCTAATTGGGTTTGTTTCGTTGAAAAACTTAAATTCCAGATTGCATT
>PUKG01000090.1 GCA_003550445.1 Halobacteroidaceae bacterium | reverse complement strand
GCAATAAGGTTCCTTTCTGACAAATAAAACAGGGACAGGGGGTAGACCGGTGCGGATTGGGTTTTTCAGTGAGAGTTATTACCCATATATTAGCGGGGTTGTCCGCTCTATCGACCTTTTTAGCAAAGAGTTGCGGAGGCTTGGGCACGAGGTATATATTTTTGCTCCAGATTACTATGATGGTAAAGAGGAAGAATATGTCTACCGTTTTCCCTCCGTACCCACCCCAAATGCACCGGGTTTTCGTCTCCCCATCCCTTATTTACCAAAACTTACCGAAACAATTGGAAACCTGGATTTAGATATAATTCATACCCACTCCCCATTTTTGATGGGCAGGCTTTCATCAGCTCTTGCTAAAAAGCTCCGGTTGCCGCTTGTCTTTACCTACCATACAAAATATGAACAGTATGTCCATTATGTTCCATTTGCCCGGAAAACCGCCCGCAGGGTAACCATAAAACTCACCAGGGATTTTTGCCAGCGCTGTGATGCCGTAGTTGCTCCTTCGGCCTATGTAAAAAAATTCCTGGAAGAGGAAGGGATCACGACCCCAATTGAGGTTATCCCCACTGGTGTTGACCTGGAAAAATTTCGGGATGGTAGCAGAAGCTGGGTAAGACGCAGGTACAGGTTCCAAAAGGATGATATAATTCTTTTATATGTTGGGAGATTGGGGGCGGAAAAAAACCTGCCTTTTCTCCTTGATTTAACCAGAGACTTGATGAAAATCAATCCAAGAATCCACCTCCTTTTAGTTGGGGGAGGGCCGGATGAAAAAGAGTTCAGGGAAATGGTTAATGAATGGGACCTGGAGCAAAGAATAATATTTACTGGAATAGTTAGTCCCCGCAAGGTAATTGATTATTACCTGGGAGCGGACGTTTTCGTTTTCCCTTCAGTTACTGAAACCCAGGGCCTTGTTATTCTTGAGGCAATGGCAGCAGGTCTTCCAGTAGTTGCTATGAATAGAGAAGGGCCGGCAACAGTAATCAATTCCGGAGAGGACGGTATTCTTGTTCAACCCAATAAGACCAGCTTTAAACAGGGCCTTTTAAAAATTCTGGAAAATCCCCAGGTCCGTGAAGAAATGGGAGGAAAGGCTCAGGTAAAAGCCAGGAACCTTTCCTCGGGAGAAATGGCAGCAAGGCTGGAAAGGTTATATCAGGGTTTATTGGCCAAAGACAGGTTCGGAAAGGAAACAACAGGGAGCCAGAGCTGATACTGGCTCTTTTTTTTCTAATTTTTATTTGCAGAAGCCCAGTTTTTAAGATATAATTATATAGAACGTATGTCCGCATATTTGAGGTGAAAAACTTGGGAATATTTAATTTAAAAACGGAAATGATGCCCCGGGGAGATCAACCCAGGGCAATCAAAGAACTTGTTCATGGTTTTAAAAAAGGTTCTCCCGGCCAGACCCTCCTGGGGGTTACCGGCTCAGGGAAAACCTTTACCATGGCCCATACAATTGCTCAGCTTGAAAAGCCTACCCTGGTAATTGCCCACAACAAAACACTTGCAGCCCAGCTCTGTAGCGAATTCAGGGAATTTTTTCCTGAGGATGCTGTGGAATTTTTTGTTTCTTATTACGATTATTACCAGCCGGAAGCATATATCCCCCAGTCGGACACTTATATAGAAAAGGATGCAACTATTAATGAAGATATTGAAAGATTGCGACTGGCAGCCACTTCCTCACTCCTGGAGAAAAGGAATGTGATTATTGTTGGTTCAGTTTCCTGTATATATGGACTTGGGTCCCCTGCTGATTATCTTGATTTAAGGTGTGAATTGGCCAGGGGCATGGAAAAAAAACGAGAGGATATTTTAAGACAACTTATAATAATGCAGTATTCTCGAAATGATCTTGACCTGACCTTCGGCCGATTCCGGGCTCGGGGTGATACCCTGGAAATTTTTCCTGCTTATGACAGCAGGGCTTTGAGGGTAGAGCTTTTTGGCGACGAAATTGATCGAATTGTCAGGGTGGATACCCTTACCGGTGAGGTTCTGGAGGAACTGGATAATGTAACAATTTATCCCGCTTCCCACTTTGTTACTCCCGAAGCAAAAATAAAAAAAGCCCTAAAAACCATCGAGAAGGAGCTTGAAGAACGGCTCGATGAATTGAAGGGTCAGGATAAGCTTCTTGAGGCTCAAAGGTTAGAACAAAGGACCCGTTATGATATGGAAATGCTTGAACAAATGGGTTTTTGTACAGGGATAGAAAATTATTCCCGTCACCTGGCAGGAAGGCCTCCCGGAAGCAGGCCACATACTCTTCTTGATTACTTTCCAGAAAAAGATTTTCTTGTTATAATAGATGAATCCCACATGACAATTCCCCAGATCGGTGGGATGTATGCGGGAGACCGTTCTCGCAAAGAGAAACTTGTTGAGTATGGTTTCAGGCTTCCCTCGGCACTGGATAACCGACCTTTAAATTTTAATGAATTTGCTGCTCTTGTTCCCCAGGCAATGTACGTTTCTGCAACTCCCGGACCTTACGAGGAAAAGAACAGCACCCAAATAGTTGAGCAGATAAACCGGCCCACGGGACTTGTTGATCCAGAGGTTTTGGTTCGCCCGGTAAGCGGGCAGGTTGAAGACCTTTACTCAGAAATAATTGAGGTCACCGGCCGCGGGGAAAGGGTCCTTGTGACCACCCTGACTAAAAGAATGGCCGAGGATCTAACGGAATACTTTGCAGATATGGGAATTAAGGTCAGGTACCTGCATTCTGAGATTGATACCCTGGAAAGGCTGGAAATAATAAGGGATCTTCGCCTGGGAGAATTTGATGTCCTTGTCGGGATCAACCTTTTGCGGGAAGGGTTAGACCTTCCCGAGGTTTCCATGGTGGCTATCCTTGATGCGGATAAAGAGGGATATCTTCGTTCGGAACGAGCCCTGATCCAGACAATTGGTAGGGCTGCTCGTAATATTCGGGGTAAAGTAATTATGTACGCTGACCGCATAACCCCTTCCATGGAAGGGGCTATCGGAGAAACGGAGAGAAGGCGCGGGAAACAAAAAGAATTCAATGAAAAACACGGCATTGAACCCCAGTCAATAATAAAAGCCGTCCGGGATGTTATTCGTCCGGTAGATATGGTTGCCGATAAATTGCGGGAGGACAGAGTAAAGGATGCGGGAGAAAAGAAAGATAGAAGCCCCCGAGAAATCAGGGCTTTGATTATAGAGCTTGAGAAGGAAATGAAAGAAGCCGCTGACAGGCTGGAATTTGAGCTGGCAGCTCAGATTAGAGATGAGATTAAAGAACTTGAACAGGAGCTGACCCCCGATGAAATCCAAAAAAGATAAAATCATAATCAAAGGAGCAGGAGAACACAACCTGAAAAATATAGATGTAGTAATTCCCCGGAATCAACTTGTAGTTATAACCGGGATAAGCGGTTCAGGGAAAACAACCCTGGCCTTTGATACCATTTATGCCGAAGGACAGCGGAGATATGTTGAATCTCTTTCTGCCTATGCCCGGCAGTTTCTTGGTCAGATGGAGAAACCAAAAGTTGACTATATCGAGGGTCTTTCTCCAGCAATTTCCATTGACCAGAAAACAACTCACCGCAACCCCCGCTCAACTGTGGGGACGGTTACAGAAATTTATGATTATCTTCGACTTCTTTATGCCCGGGTTGGAAAACCTCATTGTCCCCAGTGTGGAGAACCCATTACCTCCCAATCTCTTGACGAGATGGTTGACCGGGTTTTGGATATGCCCGAGAAGACCAGAATTCAAATCCTTGCACCTCTTGTCCGGGGAAGAAAAGGGGAACACCAGCAAATCCTTGACCAGGCTCGGCGGGATGGCTTTGTCAGGGTCAGGGTTGACGGAGAAGTTTTATCCCTTGATGAAGAAATTAAACTGGAAAAAAACAT
>PUKG01000053.1 GCA_003550445.1 Halobacteroidaceae bacterium | reverse complement strand
GGGAAGAGAAAGGACTTCATCAACCCGGTTAACTGCGGCCAGGGTTGTCTGGGCCTGGCCAAGGAGTTGAGGGATCTGTTCCATGGGGTTGGCCAGAAAGTTAAGGAGGTTAACAAAGGCTAAAAAAGCCCCGGCGGTAATTTGATTATTGATTATCAAAAACCCACCATAAACTATACAGATAAGAAAAGGAGTTATATTGGCAAGGATGGCTACAGCAGTTAAAAAGCTTTTTTTGCGGCCGAGGGAAATTCCCCGAATACGGGCTTTATCTACCTGATGGGAAAATTTTTCTAACATTGTTTTTTCCAGGCCAAAAGCTCTATTGACTTCAATGCCAGAAAGACTGTCCTGGGCCAGGGTGTTAACCGCACCAAGTTGTTCCTGGAAGTTTTTGCTTTCCCGGTTCATGGCCATACCCAGGCGGCCGCTTATATAACCCAGGATGGGAATGGCGGCAACACTTACCAGGGTTAGGGAGGGGCTTATTAAAAATATGTACACCAGGGCAAGCAGGGCCATCATGGGGACAAAAATACTGTTAGTCAGGTGTTGATTAAGGTATTCCCGTATTAATTCCAGGTCGGTGGTCATCCGGGAGATAAATTCTCCGCTGTGCTTTTTTTGCAATTCGTTGACGGGTGTTTCGCTGATTTTTTTTGCAAGCTGTGAGCGGAGCCCGGCGATAGTTTTCTCTGCCAGCCAGCCGGCAGAGAATCTTTCCAGGAAAAAAGCAACAGTCATGCTCAGAGCTATAATTAGAAAAGAAATTAGAGCACTCTGCAGGAATTCACTTTCCCCAACCAGCATGGTGTCGATAAGCTGGCGCAATTGATTGGTAAAGGCTAAAATCAAAAGGGTGGTTGCGGCAGTAGCTACAACTGCTAGCAGCAACCAGATTTTTTGCGTTCTGACTAAATAAAAAAAACGGAGAATTCCTGCAGAGGTTTTTTCTTTGCGGGTAGCCATATGTTATCTCCCCCTCCTAAAAAGTCAAGCTGAATATTAAAAAAATTAATTTGCACATTGATTATATCAATAAAAACAAAAATAGTCAATAGGAATATTATAAAAATTAATAATCGGATTAAAAAAATTAATTCTGACGGTCTGCTTCAAGACTTTTGCAGGTTGCCCCGATTGAAAAAAGGGAAGGAAACCAACAACTGGACCCCTTTTGGTAAATTGGGGAACTACAACCTAAGAACGCCCCCAAAATTTAGAAACAAAAAATGGAATCTTTTAATTTTCCAAAGGACTATTTTTAAAGGAAACTAAAGAAAACCACCTTTTGTTGCCCTGGGGACATTAATATTCACTTGGGGTGAAAAAATATTTATTACATTGCTTGACCTTTAGGGTTTTATCCAAGGTAAGATTTGATTTAAAGATGTATGCGAAAAATCACCCATTTGGGTGATTTTTTCCTATTTAATCTTTGGTATATTAATGTAAAGAAAGTCAAACGGGGGGTGGTTAGTTTGAAAAAAGGTTTCCCTTTTTTCCTAATTTTATTATTAATTATTGTAGGCTTGACAGGTTGTGGTGGGGAGCAACCGGTTTTTTTTAATCTGGAAATAAGTATTGAAAATGGGAATGGAACTGTTGATCCGGAACCTGGAACCCATAGAATCCAGGGGAATTCTGTGGTAACAATTTCTGTTGAACCCGCCCAAGGTTATTTTTTTGAGGGTTGGGGAGGCCCGGATGGCCATAGAGTTAATGAAAACAAAATTCTAATGGATCGGGATTTAGAAATATCGGCGATTTTCCAGCCTTATCAAATTGTTTCTTCCCCCGAGTTTTCTTTGGAAGAAGGTACCTATACCGGGTCCCAGGAACTGGAGATTAATTCAGAGACTGAGGGGGCAAAAATTATTTTTACAGTTGATGGAACTGATCCATCCTCAGAAAATGGAGAGGAATATATTAAGCCAATTGAAATTTTTAAAGATACAAAAGTAAAAGCTTTTGCAACAAAGGAAGGGTTACTGGATAGTGAGATAGTGGGGAAAAATTACCAAATTAATTATCTTTTAGAGGTTGAAATAGAGCCGGAAACGGGAGGGGATGTTTTTCTTTCTCCAGATAAAGAGGTTTATAAATTTGGAGAAGAAGTCCAACTGGAAGCTATCGAAAGCGAAGGGTTTGAATTTTCGCAATGGACCGAGGATGTTAGTGGTGATTCTAATCCTATATTAATTACCGTGGATAAAAACAAATTAATCAAAGCCAATTTTGTTGCTCTGGATAAAGTTGGGGCACCAATTTTTTCTTTAGAAGAAGGATCTTATACAGGAAAACAACTGGTAGAAATTACCTCTCCAACCGAAGGGGCAGAAATAGTTTATACTCTTGATGGGACAATTCCAGGAACAAACAACGGAGAGGTTTATACTTCGGATATTGAGATTTATAAGGATTCATTAGTTAAGGCCATCGCAGTCAAGGAAGGAATGGTAAATAGCGAAGTAGTTCAGGTTAACTACGAAATAAATTATTCCATTCAAAAATCAGTTCACCCTTCCAATGCAGGAACCATTACCCTTGACCCTCAAAAGGATTATTATAAATTTGGTGAAGAGGTGGAGATAAGGGTTGAAGAAGCAGAAGGATATACCTTCAATAATTGGATTGGGGATTTAAGCGGAGATGAAAACCCTAGAGTAATAACCATTGAAGATTGCCTTGAGATAGTAGCAAACTTTGATGACAAGCTTTATAGAGTAACTTTTCATGTTAATGATGAGGATGGAAATGACCTTGAGGGTGTTGAGATTTTAATTAGTTCGGAAACAATTTTTACTGACCCAAAGGGAGAAGCGGAAATCTATTTAGCAACGGGTCAACATAATTTTTCTTTAAACTTTATTAGTCATGAAGTGGCGGAAGGAACAATTGATATTGATTCTCAGGAGGTTACGAAGGAGATTACCTTAAAATTTTTGGCTGCAGATGAAGACGATCTGATTGCTGCTCTAGAGGATTCGAAAAGAACAATTATTAATCTGACCTCAAATGTTTATGATCTATCGACTATATCTAGCCTCATTGAGGTTTCAGGGGACAAGGTTATTAAATCTGTTTTGCCTTCGAAAATTTACTTCCACGTGGACCAGGAAGTGAACAAAATTCAGCCAGAAAATAATGTTTTCCTAAAAGCGAAATTCTCGGGAGATTGGGAAATTGATGAAAACAGAACGTTGATTCTGGACACTATAGTTAAGGGAGATTGTATTCTTTCCGGGGGAACCTTTCAACTTGATGGTTATAGGTTGGAAATTTCCGGGGACATGCTGCACAGGGGGAGTACATTTGTTGTAGGAAAAGGAGAGGTATATATTGAGAAAAACTACTTGATCGAAGAGGAGGAAGGAGTTTACACAACAGGTGAACTAATGATGCTGGAGCCGGAAGGGCTGGTAATAGTTGAAGGGAATTTTGTAATGGATAGCAGAAGATCCCACACAGACAACTTAAAAGCAGGTACGATGGAATTAAGGGGTGACTTCACCCAGAGGGTGAGTATTGGAGGCATATCTAATTTGCCCAGGAGGAATTTCCGGGCCAGCGAAGATCACCTTGTAATTCTTAACGGAACCTCTAAGCAGGTGGTGAGCTTCCAGACACCGGGTGAGTCACGCTTTGCTACCCTGGAGCTGGATAACTCTGCAGGTGTTGAGTTCTCAAGCTACGCACCTGTAACGGTAAAGGTAATCGATACTGCGGGAGTAGAACCCGAAAATGTTGTTAACCTCAGTCCTTTTGGAGAGGCCATAATTGATTCAGGAGAATGGCTCTGGGATCTGGGGGTCCACTATAACTGGGACTTGCTGGCTGATCTTTTAGTGCATGGAGAGGTGAAACAGAGTGGGGGTTCTCTGCGGTTAATGAATGGGAACCTAAAAATAAATGGTGATTATTACCTTGAAGACGGCC
>PUKG01000089.1 GCA_003550445.1 Halobacteroidaceae bacterium | reverse complement strand
TACCAGGCGAAAGGAAGAAAAAAAATTGCCCCAGTACCTTACCCTTGAGGAGGCGGATAAGCTATTACAAACAATAAAGAAAACCAGCAGATTTCCCGAGAGAGATTATGCAATTTTTGCCTTGTTCTTACAAACGGGGTGCAGGTTATCTGAATTAGCAGAACTTGAAATAGAACAAATTCGACTTAAAGAAGGTTATATCCGATTCCGGGGGAAAGGGGCCAAGGAAAGAGCAGTTCCCCTTGCGGAATCTACTAAAGAAGCCCTGGAAAAATGGTTAAAAAAAAGAGAGCCGGGAAAAAGCACCCGAAGAGTTTTTTTGAACAGATATGGGGATCCCCTTGGGAAAAGAGGTATTCAAACCAATCTTAAGAGATTTTTGAAAAAAGCGGGTTTGGAACGACCCGGATTGAGTGTTCATAAGTTAAGGCATACCTGCTTAACTCTGCTCTTAAAAAGCGGGGTAAATATTAAAGCTTTAAAAGAAATTGCCGGACATACCAGCATTTCTACAACGGAAATTTATACCCATATAAGCGGAGAAGAAATTGTGGAAAACATGAAAAAACATCCCTTATTGCAGGAAGAAAAAACACCCTACCCCCTTTTTGCAAGGGAAAAAAGCAAAGGCTAAATTCATAGGAATGTTTAACCTTTGAATTTTAAGAAAGGCAATTGTTTTTATGATATAATATTAAACAGATAAAGGAAAAACTCGTATAAAGGGGGTTTCCCATGACCTTTGATGATCTTTACCGGGAAGCCAGAAAAGTAACAGGGAATAGAAAACTATCCTTATATGCTGAAGCGGGAGCCGTAGGAGCAGCTTTATTTACTGAGAAGGGAACAATTTTCACAGGGGTTTGTATTGATACTGCCTGTTCAATGGGTTTTTGTGCTGAACACTCGGCTGCCGCTTCAATGATAACAAGGGGAGAAAACAGGGTTTTAAAAATGGTGGCGGTAGGGGAAGACGGAAAGGTTCTCCCACCCTGTGGGAGATGTCGGGAATTCATTCGGCAATTACATAATGAAAATTTGAAGACTGAGGTTTTAATAGCTCCGGGAAAAGTTGTTTTATTAGAAGAACTTCTTCCTTTTCCCTGGGAACAGGAGTAACTCCTTAAAGGAGATGAAAGTTATGATAACCCATATTACCAGTGAAAGAACCTGGCAAAAAGCTCGTAAAGAAGGGATTTATAAATCAAAATCTCTCACTACCGAAGGATTTATTCATTGTTCAACCATTGAGCAACTTGTGGATGTTGCAAACTACCTTTTTAAGGGGCAAAAGGGATTGTTGGTTTTGGCAATAAATGAAGAAAAAGTTGAGCCGGAAGTTAGGTTTGAAGATCTTTATGGATCGGGAAAACTTTACCCCCACATATATGGAGCCTTGAATATTGATGCGGTGGAAGGGGTTTTCGAATTTAATCCTGGTCCGGACGGGCTTTTTACCATACCCCCTGAATTAAAAGAGAGAAGAAAAAAATAGAAAACCCCTAATGGCCATTTTGGCCTTTTTTTCTTATTACCAAAGTTTTCTTTTTGCTGATAAGAAGGTAAGAGAAAGGGTTTTGGAGAAATAAATTTTATCTGCCTGTGGCAGGATTTCTTTTTTTAATTTGTGTCCTACATAGAGAAACGAAAAAACCTTGAAAAAGAGGAGTGTTTGTGAATGACAGTTACCTTTTCTGACCTGGAAAATCGAGAAGAAAAAATTGCGGTAATTGGACTGGGTTATGTTGGCCTACCCCTTGCCTATTACCTTTCTTCCAATTTTTCAGTAATCGGTTTTGAAATCAACGAAAAAAGAGTTGAAGAGTTGAAAAATAATTTGGACCGAACAGGGGAATTATCAAAAAAACAATTGGAAAAAGGGAGTATTGAGTACGCGACTAATCCAGAAAAACTGAAAGAAGCCAAAATCTTTATTATTACCGCTCCAACCCCTGTAGATTCCCATAATATACCTGATTTAACCCCGGTAAAAAAGGCCGCTGAAACCGTTGGTAAGCACATGCCCAGGGGGGCGATTGTTGTTTTTGAATCTACCGTTTATCCAGGTGCCACTGAAGAGGTTTGCGTTCCTGTACTGGAAGAAAAATCAGGATTAAAATCAGGTCTTGATTTTAAGGTGGGTTATTCTCCCGAAAGGGTGAATCCCGGGGATACTGAACATGACCTTACAAAAATTGTCAAGGTTGTAGGAGGCCAGGATGAAGAAACCACCCAAACTTTAGGGAAAATTTATGATTCAATCATTACGGCTGGAGTTCATCTGGTTTCTGATATAAAAACTGCTGAAGCGGCAAAGGTAATAGAGAATATTCAACGGGACTTGAATATTGCCCTGGTAAATGAACTTGCCTTAATTTTTAACCGCCTGGGGATAAATACCCTTGAAGTAATAAATGCTGCGGCTACAAAATGGAATTTTCACCGGTATGAACCCGGGCTTGTTGGTGGACATTGTATTGGGGTGGATCCCTATTACCTGACTTACAAAGCTGGAGCTGTAGGTTATAATCCAGAGGTAATCCTTGCAGGAAGAAGGATCAATGACCGAATGGGGAAGTATGTTGGAGAACAAACTGTAAAAAAATTGATTGAGGCTTCCAAATCAGTAAAGGGAACTAGGGTTTTAATCATGGGATTGACTTTTAAGGAAAACATTCATGACATAAGGAATACCAAGGTTGTTGATATATACAGGGAATTAGAAGAATTTGGAGTTGAACCTTTTATTTATGATCCCTGGGCTGACCCTGAAGAAGTTAAAGAGGAATATGGTCTGCAATTGGTGGAAAAAATTGATGATAAAAGCCCTTATGATGGAATTGTTCTTGCCGTAAAACACCGTCAATTCTTAGAAATGAACTTAGAAGACTTCCGTTCCCTGGTTAATAAAAATCCAGTTTTTATTGATGTTAAATCACTTTTTACCCGGGAAGAAGTGGAAAAACAAGGGTTTAAATACTGGAGGTTGTAAAGATGGAAAAGATTCTTGTGACGGGGGCTGCTGGTTTTATCGGGAGCAAAGTCTGTGAAAAGCTTTTAAAACAGGGGAAAAAAGTAGTAGGGATAGATAACATGAATTCGTACTATGATGTTTCCTTAAAGAAATGGCGAATTGAAAAATTAAAACAACAAAAAGGTTTTAGCTTTTATCCCATTGACATTGAAAATTTTTCGGATCTGGAAAAGATTTTTTCAGAACACCAATTTTCTGCAGTTATAAATGAAGCTGCAAGGGCTGGAGTTCGCTATAGTATGGTTAATCCTTTTGTTTACATGACAACCAATGCAGATGGGACCTTAAACCTGCTGGAACTTTGCCGGAGAAACGACATTGAAAAATTTGTTCTGGCTTCCACCTCATCTTTATATGCTGGACAAAAGATGCCATTTAAAGAAGAATTGCCCGTTAACACTCCCATTTCCCCATATGCCGCATCCAAAAAGGCTGCGGAAATGATGGCTTACTCTTATCACAACCTTTATGACCTTGATATTACAATTTTCCGTTATTTCACAGTTTACGGGCCTGCTGGAAGGCCGGATATGAGCATCTTCCGTTTTATTAAGTGGTGCCTCGAAGGGAAATCTTTGGAAATATTCGGAGATGGGACACAAAAAAGAGATTTTACCTTTGTAGATGATGTGGCAGAAGGGACCATTGCAGGACTGAAAAAAACCGGTTATGAGGTAATTAATCTTGGGAACAACAAACCCAATGAATTAAACTATGCCATAGAATTAATTGAAAGATTTACCGGTAAAAAGGCAGAGCTTAAGTATAAAGAATTTCATAAAGCTGATATGATGGCTACCTGGGCCGATATTGGAAAGGCGGATAAGCTGCTTGGATGGAAACCTGAAGTTCCCCTGGAAAGTGGCATTGAAGAAACCGTAAAATGGACCATTGATAATTGGGAGTGGTTGCAGAAGGTCGAGGTTTAATAAAGGAGGGG
>PUKG01000187.1 GCA_003550445.1 Halobacteroidaceae bacterium | reverse complement strand
TTGGGCAATTAAGCTTTGAGGTAACTCAAAATCAAATTCACTGACTTCCAATTAACTTCCTCCTCTACCTGAACAAACGGAATAATAGGGAAAGGATAATACTGATTATTATCATGGTGGTTATGGGGAAGAAAAAAATAAAATTTTCCCTCTTAATATAAATATCACCGGGAAGTCGACCAAGACCGGGTATGCCTCCCAAAAGGCTGAACACAAGTCCCAGTCCAACCAAGACAATCCCGGCAATTATTAAAACCCGACCAACTTCTCCCATAAACCTATTCCCTCCTGAAATACCTTTCCTTTTCACTCAAAACACATCCGCAATAACCCTGCTGGTAAAGATTTAACTCCCGGGCAAGGTTTCGGGAGCGGGAAAAACCCTTTCGGAAGTCTGGAGCAAAAAAGCTAACTCCCCAATAATCTCCAACCTTTTGTCCAGCCTTAATTAACTCTTCTATATCCTGATAGGGGCTGATTAATAAGGTAGTAGAAAAACCGTCAAAATTCTTGCGTTTTGCTTCCCGAGCCGTTCTGCCCAGCCTAATAAGGTAACAGGTTTTACACCTCTCCGGAGCAGAAAACCCTGCAGTAGCCAGAAACCCTTCCAGATTATATTCATTGTTTAAAATTAAATCAATTTCAAAATGAGCCGCTACCTGTTCAGTACTTTTTTTTCTTCTTTGAAATTCCCGATAGGGGTGAATATTGGGATTGTAAAAAAAGCCCGTAATGGAAAGCTCATCTTTTAAAATTTCCAAAGGATAGGTTGCACAGGGACCACAACAAATATGCAATAAAAGGTTTTTTTCATTCATCGAAAAGCCCCCGTTTGCCCTCTTGAGGCACTTTTAACCCCAGGTGCCTGTAAGCCTGGGGAGTAGCTACACGACCTCTTGGAGTTCTTTGCAAAAGCCCAGCCTGTAAAAGGAAAGGTTCGTAAACATCCTCTACTGTTTCTGTTTCTTCACTTATGGCTGCAGCGATAGTTCCCAAACCAACTGGGCCGCCATCAAATTTCTTAACAATAGTCCTTAAAATTTTCCTGTCCAGCCCTTCCAAGCCTAAATGATCAACCTCCAATTGATCCAGAGCTTTTTCAGCAATTTCCGGGGTAATTATCCCATTTCCCTCTACCTGGGCAACATCACGAACCCTTTTTAAAAGTCTGTTGGCTACCCTGGGGGTTCCTCTGGATCTTGAGGCAATCCGTTTTATTCCTTCTGGTTGAGCTTCAATATCCAATACCCTGGATGACCTTGCAATTACATTTTCTATTTCTTCCGGTTTGTAATAATCCAGGCGGGAAAGAATGCCAAACCGGCTCCGAAGGGGAGCGGTTAGAAGTCCTTCCCGGGTTGTTGCTCCAACAAGGGTAAACCCAGGGATATCCAGTTTTAATGTTCTCGCACTGGGCCCTTTTCCAATAACAATATCCAGGGCAAAATCTTCCATAGCAGGGTAAAGAATTTCTTCAACCATTCTTGGCAAACGATGAATTTCATCCACAAAAAGGATATCTCCAGGCTGGAGGTTGGTCAAAATTGCCGCCAGGTCACCAGCCCTTTCTAAGGCTGGACCTGATGTGCTTCTCAGGTTTACCCCCATTTCCTGGGCAACTATATGAGCAAGGGTGGTTTTTCCCAGGCCAGGGGGGCCACATAAAAGGAGATGATCCAATGGTTCCCCTCGTTCTCTGGCTGCCTGGATAAAAACCTTTAAATTTTTAACCACTCCTTCTTGCCCAATATATTCAGCAAAATTTTTGGGTCGAAGGGAATTTTCAATTTCTTTTTCTCCCTGTAAGGGGATAGGCGAAACTATTCTTTCTTCCATATTATTTTCCACCTCAATCTCGGCCTAGAATCTGAAGGGCTTTTCGAACCAGTTGGGAAAGATCTCCCTGCTGAGTATCCATGGCCGCAACCGCCCTCCGAACTTCATTCCTGGAATAACCCAGGGCCTCAAGAGCAGAATATAACTCTCCAGCGGAACTATCCTGAGGAGCAACCCCTTCTCTTTCTGGCAATTTTCCTCTAAGTTCAAATACAAGTCTTTGGGCCGTTTTCTTCCCAATTCCGTTAACGCGGCACAGTTGATCAAGATCTTCGTCAGCAATAGCCCGGTGGAGTTCTTCTACCTGCAGAGTAGAAACAATTTCCAGGGCAGCAGCTGGACCAATTCCGCTTACCCTAAGTAAAAGTCTGAATGAGTTTAATTCTTCTCTGTCAGCAAAACCATAAATAGTCCAGTTGTCCTCGCGAATATAGGTGTGGGTATATATTTTCACCTTTTCTTTGCCGTGGGGTAGTTCCTGGAAGAGTGAACGGCTTGGCCGGACTTCATAGCCAACACCCCCGATATCAACTACTACCCATTCTTCGTCTTTATAGGTTAAATACCCTTCAAGGTGGCCAATCATTGGGATTCCTCCATTTTTTTGCGTAATTGATGCACCTGTAAATGACAGATGGCCACTGCCAGCGCATCGGCGGCATCATCGGGCTTTGGAATTTCTTTTAATTGTAATATTGATTTTACCAGTGATTGCATCTGTTTTTTGTCTGCCTGGCCATAACCAGTAATTGCTTTTTTAATTTCCAGGGGTGAATACTCAAAAACCTCGAGGCCATTTTGGGCTGCAGCCAGAATAATTACTCCCCTGGCCTGTCCGACCTGGAAAGCTGTTTTTACATTTTTACTAAAAAAAAGCTGTTCCATGGCCACATTGGATGGTTTATAATGGACAATCAGTTCATTTGTTTTATTGTAAAGGTTTAAAAGTCTTTCAGGCATTTCTTCATTACTTGCAGTTGAAATAATCCCGTATTCCCTGCATAAAAGGCGATTATCCTTTTCTTCAATAAGGCCAAAACCCAAAGTAGCCAGTCCGGGGTCAATTCCAAGGTACACTTTACCCTCTCCCCCTAAACTATTCACTTACGGCCTCCATAATTTCTTCAGGGATATCAAAGTTAGAATAAACTTCCTGGACATCATCGTGATCTTCTAGAGCCTCCATTAGGCGCAAAACCTTTTTTGCATCTTTTTCGTTAAGAGCGACAGTGTTCTGTGGAATCATCGCTACATCAACAGAGCTCAAAGTAATTCCTTCCTCTTCCAACCCTTCCCGGACATTTTCCAGATCAGCGGGAGAAGTGTAAATGGTGTAGATTCCGTCTTCCTCGGAAAAATCTTCAGCGCCTAAATCAATTGCAAGAAGCATTAATTCCTCCGCATCAGCTCCGGCTTCTTCTGGGTTAATTATAATCTGACCCCGTCGGCTAAACATCCAGGAAACACAACCCTGTTCACCAAGATTCCCACCATTTTTTGTCAAAATATGGCGGATTTCCGATGCAGTTCTGTTCCTGTTATCGCTCATCAGGTCAATATAAAGGGCAACCCCTCCAGGACCATAGCCTTCGTAAATAAAACTTTCATAGTTAAAACCTTCCAGATCCCCGGTTCCCCTCTTAACTGCCCTATCGATATTATCATTTGGCATGTTATTATCTTTTGCTTTTTGAATAGCAAGCCGTAACTCGGAGTTTGTATCTGGATCTCCGCCTCCCTGGCGAGCGGCAACAGTAATTTTACGGCTTAATTTAGAAAAAATTTTTCCTCTTTTTTCGTCTTCTTTAGATTTTTTGTGTTTTATATTTGCCCACTTAGAATGTCCGGCCATAATTAGACCCCCTTTCCCTAAAAGTCAAACTAAAGGTTTCTGGCAGTACTGAAGTTGCAAAATACTGGGTAGTCTCCTCTTAAACCCGGTCTTTTTAACCATTTTAAAGATTTTTTTAACCTTTTCTTCACCAAAACCTTCTTTTATTATTTCTTCAGGAGTCATGGTTTCCTCAACTAGTAAATACAAAATTTTATCAATCTCAGAATAAGGAATTCCTATTTCTTCTTCATCACTTTGTCCTGGCCATAAATCTGCTGTTGGGATTTTTTTTATTATTCTTTCGGGGACGCCAAGTTCT
>PUKG01000062.1 GCA_003550445.1 Halobacteroidaceae bacterium | reverse complement strand
GACCGTTTTGCCCTTCCACCACACGGATGTCTCTTACCACAAAGCAGTCGTCCAGGGTAATAGTCACATAGGCCTTGGTTCGGTTATCGTGGTCAACCTTACGCACCCTTACATCTGTAACTTTCAAATTGCTATCCCCTTTCATGCGTGGCGTGTACAAAACAGTATACCAAGAAAAAGTTAACGCGTCAACTGTTCACTGTTATAAATTGCAAGTTAAGTGAACAAAGCGAAGATATTACCCATTTCTCTCCAAAAAGCTCCATAATTCATCCCTTGGGGCACTGTCAATGTTTTCTATCGACCCATCGAGCCTTTCCAGTTGCCTTTTTCCACTGGTTATTTTCCCAATAACCGAGCTCTTAATACCTTTTTCTTTAAGGGCATCAATAATTTTTTCTGGATCTGGAGAGGCGAAGATCATCGAACCCGAGGAAATTAACTTCAGGGGGTCAAGGTTTAATGCCTTACAAATTTTTCCCACTGCAGGGGGAATATAAATATCCTTTTCTCTCAGGGTAAAGCCCGTATCAGAAGCAGAACTCATCTCAAAAACAGCCCCGAGTATACCTCCCTCTGTTACATCGTGGAGTGCCGTAGCCCCGTACCCGGCACCTATTTTCCCTTCTTCGATAACACTAATTTGATCAAGAAAACCCTTCGCTTCTTCTATTGTTTCCGATTGTAAACCTTTCTGGAATAGTAGGTCAGAAAAATCGGTGGCAAGAATCCCCGCACCTTCAATCCCCGCGCCTTTGGACATCACCAGGTAATCCCCGGGTTTTGCCCCTCCCGAGGTAATAAATTTATCCTTTTTGGTCCTTCCAAGGGCGGTTGCTACAATAACGTTCTGGGTAACTGCGCCTGTAACCTCGGTATGCCCCCCCAGAATTTCAATTCCAAGATTACTTGCTTCATCTTCAATTTGCTGCATAATATCCCTGACCTCATTCTCTCCGGTATCGGGGGGGAGCAAAAGACATACCTGGATCCCTATTGGAACAGCCCCTGCTGCCGCAATATCATTACAGGAGATATGGACTGCAAGCTTGCCAATACTTCCAGAGGCCCCGGTTATGGGGTCAGTAGCTACCACACAGACCTCCTCGCCAAAATCAATAATTGCCGAATCCTCTCCCAGGCCAGGGGGTAATAATACATCTTTTCTTCTTTTTCCAAGCCTTCTTAGAACTAAATTCTGCAGCTGTTTCGGTGTTAATTTCCCTGTTTCCATAACTTTTTACTTCTCCTTTTCCTGCAAAGCCCGGTTAACTTTAAACGCAAGGGGTAGGGCAATAAAAGCCCCAAGTGAGACCTGGGCTATATCTATTAAAACCTCGGGAATTACAGCAGGCCAGCTATAGAGAATCCCCGCAGTAATTCCATACCCGGTTATCATCCACACTCCACCAACTACAACGGCCATAAGGCTCCTCTTAAAGCTAAGGGGGCGGCCAAGTCTTCCAACAATGTATCCTTCAACCCCTTTAATTACAAAAGTAAACGGAGCCCAGATGCTGTACCCCAGAAAAATATCCGTTAAGGATGAACCAACGGCCCCCGCAAGAGCTCCTGTTATTGGTCCGCAGAGCAGGGCAACCAGGTAAATTGCCACTTCTCCCATGTTAAAGTAAGAACCATAAGGGCCGGGAATGGCAATAGCTGTGGCCACTGAAGTAAAAACAATAAAAAGAGCCAAAAAAGCCAGGTCTAAAGTTTTTAAATTAGAAAAATTAATGTTCAGAGCACGTTTCAATAACTGCTGTTCACGCACGATATCCCTCCCTTAATAGGTTTGTAAATAACGATCTCTTTCCCAGTCATGGACCACTTCCCTGTACTGGGAAATTTCCATTCTTTTGGCATCAATAAACCTACCCATTACATGGTCTCCCAGGACTGAGGAAACAACTTCATCCTTTTCCAGGTAATTAAGAGCTTCCTCAAGGGAACGAGGAAGTTCCTTAATTCCACATTGGATTTTTTCTTCTTCAGTCATGGTAAAAATATTGTTAAAAGTCTGGGGTCCCGGATCAATTCCTTTTCGGATTCCATCCAGACCGGCTTTTAATGTTACAGCCATTGCCAGATAAGGATTGGCAGATGGGTCCGGACTTCTGAGTTCGAGCCTGGTTCCGTTGCCCCTGGCTGCAGGTATCCTTACAAGGGCAGAACGATTGGCCTCAGACCAGGAAACATAAATTGGAGCTTCAAACCCCGATACCAGCCGTTTATAGGAATTAATCAAGGGGTTAGTAATAGCAGTAAAACCCCGGGCATGCTCCAGAATCCCCCCAATATAATTGCGGGCAATATTACTCAACCCGTCTTTACTTTCCGGGTCAAAAAAGGCGTTCTCTCCGTTTCTGCAAAGAGACTGGTGAATATGCATACCCGACCCTGCAATTCCGTGAAGGGGCTTAGGCATAAATGTGGCATGAAGGCCGTGTTTTTTGGCAACAATTTTGGTTACCAGCCGAAATGTTCCAATATTATCAGCCGTTTTCAGCGCAGGGGCATATTTAAAATCAATTTCGTGCTGGCCGGGAGCAACTTCATGGTGAGAACTCTCAACAGAAAAGCCCATATCTTCAAGGTGGAGAACAATATCCCTGCGGGCATCTTCTCCCTGATCAGTTGGAGCCAGGTCAAAATAGCTTCCCTGGTCATTGGTTATTGTTGTTGGTTCCCCCCTTTCCCCAAGCTGAAAAAGAAAAAATTCCGGTTCAGGTCCTGCTTCCAGGCTGAATCCCATTTCCCCGGCCTCTGCAATAACCTTCCTTAAAATGTATCGGGGACAACCTTCAAAGGGCCTTCCCTGGGGGGTATAAACATCGCAAATTAACCTTGCAACCGCCCCCGGGCGGGGACGCCAGGGAAAAATTGCAAAAGTATCCAGGTCGGGTTTCAGGTACATATCTGATTCCTGAATCCTGGCAAAACCTTCAATCGATGACCCATCAAACATTACCTGTCCAGCAAGAGCTCGGGGAAGCTCTTCCAGGGAAATTGCCACGTTTTTATTTACCCCGAGTATATCGGTAAATTGAAGCCTGATAAACTTAACATCCCATTCTTCTACAAGACGATAAATGTCCTTTTCTTCCAATTCTTCCAACCTCCTGGAAATTTACTTATTTTTTTCTATAAAGTCTTTTTAATTTGTTGGTTCAATTTGGACTTCTTTCCCTTTGACGTTCTTAAGTGTCAGGAGGGAATAATAATTGTCAATGAGTTTCTTTTCGGGTTGGGCGGTTTCCACCACAACTCCTATACCTAAAACCTGGGCCTGAAATTCCTGCATCAAGTCAAGCATTCCCCTGGCTGTTCCCCCTGCTTTCATAAAGTCATCCACTAAAACCACTTTTGCTCCAAGGGGTAAAGCCCTTCTGGGTAATGACATATTCCCTATGGTTTTTGAAGAACCGGTTATGTAATTTATGCTAACTGCAGGTCCTTCGGTTACTCTGTGGGCCCGACGGATTATTAATAGAGGGCAGTTTAACGCCCGTGCTGTCATTGTAGCCAGTGGGATGCCCTTGGTCTCCATTGTCAGAACAAAGTCCGGTTTACTGGATCGAAATTTTTCGGCAAAAATTCGCCCGATATCCCAGGCCCAGATAGGAGAATAAAGGATGTCAGTCATATAAATGAATTCCCCGGGGAGGATCCGGCGAGGATCCGACAATTCCCTGCAAAGCTCTTCCAGTTTTTCCCCGACCAGTTCGGCATCAAGAGCTGGAATATAAGTTACCCCTCCCCCGGCACCGGTAACCGTTTCAACCGATCCCAATCCCCTTGAGGCAAGGGTTTGTTTGATAATAGAAAGGTCTTCACTTAAGGTTGACTTGGCTCCTCCCACTACCCGGGAAAAATCATAAAGGCCAAGGGTCTCTCCGGGCCTATCCACAAGCATGCTTGTGAGGATAATTAATCTTTCACTTCTTTTCACCGGACCTCCCCCTTTTCCTTTCTTCTTTGCAAAAACTCCCTGGCAAGTTCAAG
>PUKG01000035.1 GCA_003550445.1 Halobacteroidaceae bacterium | reverse complement strand
GGATGAAACGGATGAGTGGAAAAGCTGGATAGGAATGAGTGGGTTGTTTCACGACATCGGGGCCTTTTCTTTGGAAGAGAGGCTGGAAACCCTGGAATTTGAAACCAAGCATACTGAAAAACACTGTGAAATTGGATATGAAATTTTTAAACCCTACCCTTTTTTCCAGGCAATTGCAGAAAATGTTAAGTATCATCACACTTACTGGAATCATGGGGAAGGAGAAGAGGTTGAAGGAAATGAAATTCCTCTTGGGAGTCATTTGCTTCATCTTGCCGATCGAATAGCTGTGCTCACTGATACAAAGAAAGACATCCTGGGGGAAAAAGACAGGATTATGGAAGTGATCTCCAAAAGCTCTGGGACCATGTTTAAACCCGACCTGGTGGATATCTTTCTTGAGGTAGGGGCAAAAGACCATTTCTGGCTGGAACTGGCGTCCCCGTTTTTCCAGGTTAATTTCCGCAGTAAGGTAATGCTTCCTCCAGTCCTTTTGGGAATGGAAAACTTGCTTGAAATAAGCAGGGTTTTTGCCCAGGTTATTGACTTCAGGAGTCCCTTTACCGCAACCCATTCCAGTGGGGTTTCTGCCAATGCGGAAAAAATTGGTGAACTTGCTGGGCTTTCATTTTGGGAATGCCGGATGCTTAAAGCGGCGGGTTACCTTCATGACCTTGGAAAGCTTGCTATTCCAACATCAATTCTGGATAAACCGGGGGCTTTAACCAGGGAAGAAATGTGGAAAATGAAGTCCCATGTTTTTTTCACCTATCAAATATTAGACCCCATTTATGAACTGGATACCATCAAAAAATGGGGAGCCTTACACCATGAAAAGCTAAATGGTCAGGGGTACCCTTTTGGGCTTACCGGAGATGAACTTTCTCTGGGAGCAAGGATTATGGGTGTAGCAGATATTTTCTGTGCCCTAAGAGAAGAAAGACCTTACCGAAAGGGAATGGAAAAAAGAAAAGCAGTTGAAATCATTGAAAAAATGGTAAAGGAAAACTCCCTTGATAAAAATATTGTGGGACTGCTCATAGATAATATTAATGAAATAGATGATTATCGCCAGGAGATACAGAAAAAAGTAGCCCGAGGATATTTTGAACTGGTTACCAAATAACAAGTATCTCAGGGAAAATTGGCAACCCAAATCTAAAAAACGCAACCAGGATTGTGCTAATGCCAAATGGTTACTTTGAACTGGGGTGGGAAAATGGTTCTGGTCCGCGAGGGGAAACCCGGTGACGCTTTTGGAATTGCAAAAGTACACGTGGATTCCTGGCAATATGCCTACCGGGGGCTTGTTAAGGAAGAATTTTTGAATAATCTTTCCTATAAAAAGACAGTCCAGTCCTGGGAAAAATTCTTTGCCCAAAAAAAAGGGGATGCTTTTATTTTTGTTGCTTCAGATTCCGAAAAAGGATTGGTTGGGTTTATTAGCGGCGGGGTTTCTAGGGATCAAGAGTTCTCTTATGAGGGTGAGATTTATGCTATCTATGTGGCCCCCGATTGGCAGGGAAAAGGGATAGGAAAACGTCTTCTGGAACAGGCAAAAAGGTATTTTAAGGCCAAAGGAAAAGGGTCTTTTTACCTGTGGACCCTGGCCTCCAGCAGGAGCAGGCGATTTTACGAAGCCTGTGGTGGGGAATGGAGACATCAGAAAGTTGGCTTTATAGGTGGGGGAGAATATGAGTTGGCGGGCTATGTCTGGGGAAGCAATAAATGAGAAAAAAATGGAGGAATTCCATGAAAGGTCTATTGGAAGAAGGAATAAAAAAAGGTGCTTTCCCGGGTGTTTTATTAATTGCCGGTTCCCTGGAAAAGGATTTAATAAACTTTACTTTAGGGTGGGCAGAACTAAAACCCGAAAAAAGAAAACTCTCCTCCGAAACTAAATTTGACCTGGCCTCCCTTACAAAGGTAATTGTAACAACTACCCTGGTTTTTCACCTTTTGGAGCGGGGGGAATTGCGCCTTGACGATACAGCAAAAAGGTTTTGGAATGAATTTCACCATGGTGAGGTGACAATCAGGCAACTTTTAACTCATACCTCCGGCCTTCCCTCCCATCAACTCCTCGCTAATTCCGGGGGTTCCCTGGAAAACCTCTGGAAACTGAACCTGGAAAATAACCCGGGTGAAATTGTAAATTACAGTTGTATGGGTTTTATCCTTCTTGGTAAAATTGTGGAAAAGGTGATGGGTAAGGATTTAAACCAGGGTGCAAGGGAAGTAATTTTTAATCCACTGGGCATGAAAGACAGTTGTTTTAACCCGAAAGAAGGACCTTTTGCTGCAACAGAACTGGGGAATGAATTTGAACAAAAAAAAGGAGCACAGCCCCGGGAAGGAATAATGCGGGGAGTGGTCCACGATGGAAATGCTTTTTTAATGGGTGGAATAGCGGGGAATGCGGGGTTGTTTGGTACCGGAAAAGATATCGCCCGGTTTTCCCGAATGATTTTAGCAGGGGGAGAAGGGATATTATCCCCTTCGACGGTCGAAATGCTTTTTACTTTGCAAACGCCTCCCCACCAGGAAAAAAGAAGTTTTGGCTGGTGTCTGCCGGGGCCCTATTCGTCAGGTGGAGATTTGTTATCCAAAAAGGCAATCGGCCATACCGGCTTTACCGGGACCTCCCTTTGGATTGACCGGGAAAAAAGCCAATTCGTGGTTCTTCTTACCAACCGGATCCATCCCAGGGTAGATTCCAATGACCATATTCGCCTGCGCCCTCTAATTCATAATAGGGCCTGGGCTGAAATGGGGAAAATTTAGAAATAAAGGTGAGAAAGGTTTTTCAGAGAAGGGAAAAAGGAGAGGAGGGGATGGTAATTGATTTTAATAGTAATAGGGCTACTTATCGGAAGTTATCTCCTGGGTTCAATCCCCAACGGATATTTAATCTGCAGGCTAAAAAAGGTTGATATCAGGAAAATTGGAAGTGGGAATATTGGGGCTACAAATGTTTACAGGGCTCTTGGTTTTAAATGGGCTGCGGCTGCGGGTCTTTTAGATGTCCTGAAAGGGGCAATCCCCACCCTGGTTGCGGTGCAGATCCTTGAAAGCGAAATCCTTTTCCTGGTAGTTGGGATGGCTGCTGTGGCGGGTCATAACTGGTCCGTTTTCATGGGTTTTCAGGGTGGTAGAGGTGTGGCAACAACTGGAGGGGTTGTTTTAGTCCTTATGCCCTGGATTTCCCTTTTTGTT
Source organism: Halobacteroidaceae bacterium (assembly GCA_003550445.1). Lineage (GTDB taxonomy): Bacteria > Bacillota > Halanaerobiia > B1SED10-174 > B1SED10-174 > T1SED10-26. The sequence continues at coordinate 802 of PUKG01000035.1, read as the reverse complement.
CTCCTGGTCTGGGCCGTTATTGTAAAGCTAACCAGATTTGTTTCCCTGGGATCAATTACAGCTGCCGTTGTTTTCCCCATCCTTGCCGGAATTTTTGAACCCTTACCTTATTTTGTCTTTACCATTATTTTTGCTGCAGCAATTATCTTTCAACACCGTCCAAATATCAAAAGATTGCTTGCAGGGGAGGAAAACAAGGTTTAAGCTACACACAACCCCAAAATTTAATTAAGAAACTGCCTTTTTGGAATAAACAGGTTAAAGGAAAATTGGATGAAAATATGTTTGACTTTCCGAGGGCGTTATTTTAGTTAAGGGGAAAAAGGAGATTTCGTAAATTGATTTCCCCCAGGAATTTTCCTCAATTACCCCGGGGATATTTTTCCGTCCATCAAGACAAACAACCAAAAAAGAAATACCTTTTTTCCTTGCCCGGCGTCTTGCGCCTTCAATAAGCCCCAACAATTCCTCTTGATCTACACAATCCAGTTCGTAGAGGAACCAGCCTTTTAAAGTCTGCCCTGGTTTTGGGCGTTTAATTAAAGGTAAGTCTTTATTAGAAATATGGGAAAAAACCCGGGAAAAACCCCCTGGGTAATCTAAATAGAAGGAATAATCGTTGTTGGGATTCCAGGCTTTTCCGGCATGAGAAGGTCCCTGAATTTCCCCCAGGTAATTTTCTAAAAAAGCCTGGGTTGGCGCAACAGGGAATAAATCCATTTTACCCGATTGACCCTTATTCAAGGAATGTTCTTTTTTGGTTTCTTGGGTTTTGGTCGTAAAATGCCCGGCTTTTTTTGAT
>PUKG01000016.1 GCA_003550445.1 Halobacteroidaceae bacterium | reverse complement strand
TACAATAATCCTATTTTTTATTATTAGATTGCTCTGCCCCAAAGCACACCACCCCTTATTCGCCTAGAGAGCCAGCGGCAACAGTAGCTCGGTCTCTAACCCATTGGGCAAGTTCCCCAAAAAAACCGGCAAGATTCAACTCGAAATTCCCTTCACTTTCAATTCTTTCAACGGTTTGTAATCTAGGTTGGGCCATAACAATATATTCTTGTTGCTCCGGCCTTGACATTGCAAGTTCCTGTCTTGCCCTTTTTTCAACCTCTCTCAGGTTAGTTTTTTCGGCAAGTTGGAGCCTGAAACTCAGATTTTCTTTTTCCAAAACATCAATTTTCCTTTGCACGGTTTCAATTTCGTAATTTATTGAAGAAATCCCGGTTTGTAAAACCAGGAAACCAATAGAAAGCCCGACACTGATAACAATAAGGATAATATAAAACCAGGGAATGGAGGATTTAGCAGTGCGAGGTTTAACTTTTTGGGCACCTGGATGGTAAACTACACTTCTTTGATAATTCTTTCCCATTGACTATTCATCCTCCTTTCCCTCATTTAAAAAAAGTTTTTCAGCTACTCGGAATTTTGAACTTCTGCTTCTCCGATTCTGCTCAATTTCTTCTAATCCGGGTTCAATTGGTTTTCTTGTAAGAATTTTTATTTTTGCTCCCTCACAAACACAGGGTAAATTTTTTGGGCAATTGCACTGGCTGAGTTTTCGATAAACATTTTTTACCAGGCGATCTTCAAGGGAGTGGAAAGAAATTATTCCTATCCTTCCTCGGGGACTAAGATATTCAATCATTTTTTCTATCGCTAACCCAAGCCCCTTTAATTCCTCATTTACCGCAATCCTGAGAGCTTGGAAAACTCTTCTTGCCGGGTGTCCCCCGGGATCATGGGGGACTGCTTTAACAACTATTTCTTCTAATTCTCGAGTTGTTTCAATCCTTTTTTCTTTTCTTTTTTTCTCAATAATTCCAGAAATTTTTTTTGCCCAGCGTTCCTCTCCATATTCTTTAAAAATTCTGGCCAGGTCATGAGGGGGCAACTCATTTAATAAATCTGCTGCTGTCTTGCCCCTTGTTGGATCCATCCTCATGTCTAGTGGACCTTCCTGATGGTAACTAAATCCCCTTTCTGGATTATCCAGTTGAAAAGAAGAAACACCAAGGTCAAGCAATACTCCATCCAGTTTTGAAACCCGGGCACGCTCCAGAAAAATCTCAAAATCTTTAAAATCTCCGTGAAACAATCTGATCCTTTTTTCCCAGGGCCTTAGGTTTTCTTCTGCCTCTTTTAAAGCCCGGGGATCTTTATCAATACCTATTATCTCCCAATTATCGTTGGCTTCTAAAAGAGCCCTGCTATGGCCTCCTCCTCCAATCGTCCCGTCAAGAAAAACACCTTTCCCCTCTTTTCCAAGGTAATCCAGAACTTCTTTAAGTAAAACCGGACGGTGGAATTTTTTCATTTTGTGCCCCCTTCCGGTTAAATTCCTAATTCATCCATGGTTTCGGCAATTTCTTCATAGGAATCTTTGGCCTTGCTCAGGTATTGCTCCCACTTTTCTTTGCTCCAAAGTTCTATTCTCTCGGCAACACCTATAATAACCACATCTTTCTGTATCAGGCCATGATCTCGCAGATTGTTGGGAACCGAAATCCGTCCCTGTTTGTCAAATTCACATTCTGCAGCTCCAGATAAAAGATACCGCACAAAAGCTCTTGCGTCCTGTCGGGTAAGGGGGAGACTTTTTAATTTCCCTTCGAGGGTTTTCCATTCCTGGAGGGGGTAAACAAAAAGGCAGTTATCCAGGCCCCGGGTAACAACAAATTTTTCCCCCAGGGTTTCCCGGAAACGGGCTGGCATTATTACTCTTCCCTTTTCATCCATGGCGTGCCTATATTCGCCCATAAACATTTTTGGCCACCAACCTTTCCCTCGCTACCCTTCTCCCCCACTTTCCACCACTTTACACCACTTATTTGCTATATTCTCCCCCCACAAAATTTCTCCTTCTTTAAAAACAAAAAAAAGTTTATTTTTTCTTTATTTTTTTGCCCAATTAAATTATCATAGGTTTTTCCTCCTCGAAAAACAAAAAACCGGATATACCGAAGGAAAAAAGATTTTAATTCTTCAGCATTTCCGGTTAAAAACTTTTAAGAACTATTATTCTTTTTCTTTTTCCAGTTCCAGAAGGCGAGCGGGGCCAATTATCCTTTCTCCAAACTTATTTTTAAGCCTGTCTATTGTCGAAATCATTTGTTCTTCTTTTTTCTTTTTTTCCGAGGAGAAAAGCTGGGGTTGGTTGTTATTACCTTTGCTAAGTCCTGAAACAGAAATTCCAACTAACCTGATATAAGATCCTGTTAAATCCTGTTCTTTAATTATTTCTTTCCCTGCTTTAAAAATATCTGCTCCCCAACAGGTTTTCTCTGCCAGGGTTTTTCTTCGGGTTATGGTTTTAAAGCTTTTAAACCGGATTTTCACTGTAACTACCTTTCCTGCGAGTCCCTTTGTCCGAAGTCGCCGGCCAACATCCTCAGCAAGATAATAAAGAACTGCCTCCAGATAATTAAGATCGCAAATATCTTCCAAAAAAGTTTGTTCTCTTCCCACAGATTTCACTTCATGCTCGGGTTCTACGGGACGGTCATCAATCCCCTGAGCTAAATGCCAGATCAAACGGCCAGTGCTGCCCAGTTGGGCTTCAAGAAACTTCATTTCCATTCGGGCTATCTGACCAATATAATTAATACCCCTTTCCTTGAGGGCTGCAGCAGTTTTTTCACCAACCCCCCACAATCTCTCAACGGGAAGTTTGTCAAGAGTCTCTCTAACCTTCTCAGGTGTAATTACAACAAGCCCGTCTGGTTTCTCCAAATCGGAAGCCAGTTTGGCCAAAAATTTATTGGGAGCAACTCCCAGAGAAGCTACCAGGCCAAGTTTCTCACTAATCTCCTTTTTTATTTTCACAGCAATTTCTTCAGGCTCTCCAAATAAACCCTGACAGCCAGAAATATCTAAAAATGCTTCATCCAGGGATAAAGGTTCAACAAGGGGGGTATAATTAGAAAGAATTTCCATCAGGTTTTGGGATACTATTGAATATTTTTTCATATTACCATCAAGAAAAACTCCTTGTGGACAACGTCTATAAGCTTCCACCAGGGGCATTGCAGATCTAATCCCAAAACGTCGAGCTTCATATGAGGCTGTTGAAACAACTCCCCTTTTTGTGGGATCTTTCCCTCCAATTATTACCGGCTTTCCGGCAAGTTCAGGGTTATCTCTAATTTCTATTGCAGCAAAAAAGGCATCCATATCAACATGAATTATTTTTAGCTCTCCCATAGGAACCACCTCTACCATAATTATAGCACATACGTTCGATCATTCAACAAATTTATTCATTTTCCAGAGCTAAATTTACAAGTTTATCAATTAATTTATCATAACGAAGCCCTTCCTCTACCCAGAGTTTAGGATACATACTAAACTGGGTAAAACCCGGGATTGTATTTATTTCATTAATTAAAACCCTACCTGGAGAAGGGTAAAAAAAGTCAACTCTGGCCATTCCTCGACATCCCAGAGCCTTAAAAGCTAGAAGTGCTAATTCGCGACATTTTTCCCTGTCTTTTTGGGGAATGTCAGGATTAAAAATCAATTCTGCTTGTCCCTCGGTGTACTTGGCCTGGTAATCATAAAAATCTCTCCGAGAAACAACTTCCCCCGGCCCCGCAACAGAGGGCTTTTTATTCCCCAGTACACTGCATTCAAGTTCTCTCCCGGAAACCATTTTTTCAATAATAACCCTTGGGCACATAGTAAAAGAATTTTTTATGGCATCCTTTAACTTTTCAATATTGTTGACTTTTTCTACTCCCATACTTGAACCAAGAGCTGCAGGTTTTACAAAGGCAGGAAAGCCAATTCTGCCACTTGCCTCTTCCAGAACCATCTCTTTGTTTTCCAGCCATTTTCTTTTTTCTACTATATAGTACCCGGTTTGGGGAAGGTTATGGCGGG
>PUKG01000066.1 GCA_003550445.1 Halobacteroidaceae bacterium | reverse complement strand
GATTTTGCCAGCGAACGTTTTTATGATGTTACAGGACAGATCCGCTACAGAACCCCCGACGCAAATTTCAGGGTTGCCACGGGATACAGCATAGAAAACCGGAGTTGGCGAGATGTTGTGGTAAGTGCGGGACTTGATTTTGAAAAAATTGAACTTGGGCTTGGCTATCGTTTTAATCCGAGTCCTTTCGAGAACAAAAAAATAGAGGGACAGGCTGCCTGGCAGGCAACAGAGGATATTAAACTGGAAGGAATTATTTCCTATGATATGGTTCAGAACGAACTTGATAGCGGGGCAATTCGGGTTGCCTGGGATCTCCACTGCCGCCAACTGGTTTTCTCTTATGACCATATTAGGACCGAATTTTTAGTTCAGTATCAAATCCTGGCTTTCCCCGGACAGAGAGTTCAACTAATAAGTACTCCGGATGAGCCCATGTTATTTGATCTGGATTTGGGGGATCTTTTTGATGATTTCATGGAATAAAAACAGGTGGAAAATAATCTTGGCTATATTATTGGTTTTTGCTGTTGGGGGAGGGGTTTACTGGTATTTTCAGACTCGCGACATTATCCTTCCCATTGGGGAGGAGGAAGAGATTAGTTTTCATTTCCGCCTGGCCGGAAATGAAGTAGTTGGCTGGAGCAGGGGAGAAATGGTCTGGAGGATAAAAGTTCAAACAATTCTTGATCCTGAAAGAGAACGAAGCGGAAAAATGGGAGAAAAGTTAATACTCCAGGATATTGAGGAAGGTTTTTTTTACCGGGAAGGAGAGGTATTCTTCACCTTCACCGTTGAAGAAGCCCATTACCATACAAGGAGCGAAGACCTTAATCTGTTTGGCTTCCGCATGGAAACTCCTGAAGGAGATTGGATGGAAACCAATGAAATGGTTTATACCAAGGCCGATGAAGTTCTCAGGTCCCCGGGAAGAGTAATAGGAAGGGTAGGGAAAACAGATATAGAAGCAGAACGAATGATGGTTTTACTGGAAGAGGATGAAATTATTTTTGAAGGTGGGGTCAAGATGATCCATCAACTGGAGGTTGACTGACATGCAGAAAAAAATAATTTGTCTTTTGCTTTTAGTTTTACTTCTGGCAGGTACCGTTACAGCAGAACGTCGGGTATTCATTACTGCGGAAACAACTCGTTACCTTAAGGATGAAGTGATTAGGTTTGAGGATGGAGTTGAAATTCGTTACGAGGACATGGTGGTTACGGCCCTAACCGGAGAATACCTTGGGGACAAAGAAGAATTAACCCTTAAAGAAAATGTGGAAGCAGTTCAGGGAAAAAATCGCATCAAAAGCCCTGAAATGTGGATGGACCTGGAGGAGGAACATATTATCTTCCGGGGGGGCAGGGTTGAATCCCTCTTTTATTTTCAGCAGGGAGAAGAGGAGGGAGAAGATTTGCCGGTGGAAATGTGGTCTGATACCCTGGAGATCTGGCAGCAGCGGGGAGAGATGCTGGCCAAGGGTAACGTGAAAGCCTATTATGATGATATGGATATGGAGGCTGATGAAGTTTTAATCGAAGAAGAAAAAGACCTCCTTACGGCAACGGGCAATGTTTACGTCTTGAGGGAAGATGGATCCTGGTTCCGGGCAGAAAAAGTTGAATACGATATTGAAGATGGGACTTTTGTTGCCTACCGAATGGAAAGTGAATTTGAGTTAAGGGAGAACCCCTAAAAAGGGGTTCTTTTTTGTGCCCGTTAAGCAAAAACCTTATCCTGAAATAATACTTTCAATTTAAAGGGCAAAACTAGATAAAAGTAGTGGCAAAATGGACACCTTTTATTTTAACTATTTCGGCGCTATGCGGGTTTTGACGATTCAACTGATAAACTCAGGAAAATTAAGATTTAGGTTTTGAGGAAAAACTGAATGGGATACTTATCCACCTCAGTTTCCCTGGTTTCTTTGGATAGTTTTTTTTTAAGAAATTTCAAAAAAACCATTGAATTTCCCCGGAGCTTTGCAAAACACTTTGCCTATTTTGAATTTGTGGCTTCGGGAATTAACTACACTTATCTAAAACAAAAAGATTATTTGCTTTTTAGTGTTCTTCTCCAATTTTTTTGCAATTATTATGAAAAATAACAGGAGAAGGTTTTATTTAAGTAAAAAAGTTATTTGTTAAATAAAAAAAGTGAAAAATAATTTTTGCAAAGTATTATCTGTAATCCCCTCCCGGAAGGAAATAACAGAAAAAAACGTGCAAAAAGGATAGATTTCCGGGACATAGAATAAGGATATTAGCCCTGAAAAAGGAAAAGGAGGTGACTCTGTCCAAATTTTAGGGCTTTTATTTTTTTACGAGGAGGAGGTTGAAAATGAAGAAAATTTTTTCACTTGTTCTGGTTTTATTTATGGCAATTGCTTTTTCAGGATGCGAGAACTTTTTTGATTTTAAACCCACGGGAACAATTGAAGGTTATGTAACCGATACGCGGGGAGGGCCAGGTTTAGAAGGAGCAACAATTAAATACCTTGGCGAAAGTGTTAAAACTGATGAAGACGGGTACTTTAATATTGAAGCCTGGGCTGATCGAGAATTTCAAATGATTATTCGAAAAGAAGGCAGGGGAAGTTCAAGAGTTCAGAATGTTATGGTTGAAGAAGGTGAAACCCTGTTTTTGGAAATACCAAATAGAGAAGCTTTTAACCCCAATTGGCCAAAAACTACTCCCAAAATAGATGTTTCCGGGGTTGAGCGAGGAGAAGTGGTTTCAGGAGATCTGGAAATTGATTTTGAAATTGAGGGCGACAGACCAACCTATGTTTTCTATGTTAATTTCGGGGGTTTGCAAAGAGGACCCAGGGAAGCTTTTGATATTGATGTTGACGAGGGATCTGCAGTGATTGATACCACCAAACATCCCAATGGGGATAATTTTATTAGGATCCTTGCTTATGATGACAACGAAAATGCAGTAATGAAGTTTATCCCTGTTGTGGTTGATAATGAGGTCGGAGATGGTGATCCTCCGGGAGACCTTGCCTGGCTTGATCTATATTCAATTTCCATGGGTAAAAACTTTGGCTATTTTTCCGAACAGGTGGAGGTTCTGGTGGATGAATATGGGAAGGATCTGGATCCAGATTATTATGAAACTCCCGAAGGACATAGGATAGATCTTTCGCAAATTCCCGATGACAGTACCCTCTATATTGAGGTGATGTGGTCTCCGGTTCCGGAAGCTGATGGGTACACAGTATACCGGAGTTTTGACGGAGAATCCTTTGAGGATATTGGTAACATTACTCAATACACTGATGTAAGTGATGATGGCCAAGATCCTATTCTTGTTGGGATGTATAATGATTTTAGTCCGCAGCTAGGGATTAAAGAAACTTACTACAAAGTTGTACCCTACAATGCCTTTGGTGAAGGGGACGCCCTTGAAAGGGCAATTACTCCTCTTGCTCCATATAATGTGGTTTTGGAAACACCCGAACATGAAGCCACAGATGTTGATTTAATGCCTACTTTTACCTGGGACCTGGATATTAAAGGAGAGTTTGACGAAGATCGGGATATTATCGAGTTACACATAATAACCCTTTTTGATGCAACGGATTGGTTGGTTATTGATGATTTAGTTCAGGACCAGAGGGAGTACCCCTTGGGTTTTGAACTTAATCCCAACACTGTTTACAGCTGGGATATTGTTGTCAGTCAAGCTTTCCATACAGAAGTTGAGGCAGAAGGAGCTTCACAGGCCATAAGCATTGCGGGAGATGGAGCAGGGTCCCTAATTGGGGAATTTATGTTTACAACGGAGACAGAATAAAAAAGAAAGGAGTGAGCTTAATTGACCAAATATATAAAATTGGTTTTTGTTTTAGTGATTGTTTTGGCTTTAACAGGCTGTAATACGCTGCTATCAGATCATGATATTCCTGAGGGAGAAAAAGATTCTCCAGAGTTTACTGAGTTTAAGGAATTTTTTTCTTACGATGGGCTTTTAAACGATGCCGACCAGAATACTATCCTGGTGAAGAGCAAGGATATTGGCAATTTGGAAATGGTTCTTGCTGACCT
>PUKG01000082.1 GCA_003550445.1 Halobacteroidaceae bacterium | reverse complement strand
GAAGGCCGGTTATTTGGTAGCTTCCATCTGCTAACGTCTCAACCATTTCTTCGTCAACAATTATAACAGCTCCCTGAACCGGGTTCCCTGTTTTCTGATCCGTTAAAATCCCTTTAACTCCACCTTTTTCTGTTGAAACCATATGGATTTCCATTTCTGCTTCTATATCTTCTTTTACCAGAACAGTCTTTGTTTGTGGAGCATACCCATTAACCTGAATTTTTAAAGTCCACTCACCAACTGGAATCCCTTCCAGAAGAAACTCACCTTCTTCATCACTAGCAGTTTCTTTTATCCCAATCGAAATTAAAGCCCCTTCTATTAAAGACCCATCCTGCTCATCTGCAATAATTCCTGATACACTGCCTTTTTTTGTTGCTTCCATAGTAAAATTAAGAATTTCTTCTCCAGTTATTGCAACCTCAAAGCTGTCACTTTTGTAACCAGGCTTTACTGCCTGAACAATATAATCTCCTCTTGTAACATCTTTGAATAAATAGACTCCGGCTTCATCAGTTGTTGTAAAGAAGTTATCCAGGTTGATTCCCACACCTTCTAAGGGAACGCCTAAGTCTTTGTCGGTTACTATTCCTGTCAATGATCGATCTACTCCCCACAAGCCGCAACCTGTTGCTAGCAAAAGTATAACTACCAGGCTGCCAATAACAAACAGCTTTTTCATTGCTCGCCCTCCTTTTTCTGTAATTTTTTTCCATTTAAGGCCAAAAAAATTAAGCCTTCTTCTCTCCCCCTTTCAATTTTCTTTTTTATGTATTCTACATAACAAAACTTTTTCCCCTTTAAGGGGAAAAAGTTTTTCTTCTAAAGCAAATGTATTTTATTTCTCGCCTTTCTTTTGTTAACTTTTTTAAATAATTTTTTTCCTTAACATCTTCTTCATGTTTCTATATTTTGTTTTTTGTTTTTATTTTTACATCTGGAAGCTTTTTGGGGTTTTTTGGTATTTATTTCAATATAAGCCTTCTATTTTTTGTAGAGGGTTTGTCATAACTTTTATCAACAAAATATCGCTTAACTAAGGACTTTTCTTTCCAACCCCTATTTATTTTTAAAGTCATAAAAGTTCCCAATTGCAAAAAACCGGAACCTTGAGGTTCCGGCACATTTTTCACTCTCCTTTTAATTTTTCCATTGCCTTTGCAGCATTAAGAATGCCCCCAATGATTTTTCCTTCCAGTTCAGGATCGACATTCGAGGTTTCTTTCAGAATTTCTTTTATTTCCTGGGGAGAAAGGTCCATTTTTTCTGACCAAAGGAGAGCCGCAACCCCTGCTGCATAAGCGGCGGCAACGGCAGTTCCATCCCAATAACCATATCCCCCACCTGTTACAGCCGAAAAAACATCCTTCCCTGGAGCGGCCAGATCAACCCATTGACCAAAATTACTGAAATCAGTAAGCCTTCCCTGAGGGTCAATGGCAGCTACTGTAAGCACCCCGGGAAAAGCTGCCGGGAAAAACTTCTCTTCTGAACCCATATCACCGCTTCCCGTAACTAAAAGAATTCCCCTTTCCTGGGCAAACTTTACCGCCTTTTCAAGAAAAGGGCTTTCAAATCTCCAGCCCCCATCCATTAGGGCAATAATCCTTTTGTCGGGGTTTTCATCAGCCCAGTGACCAAGCCAGACCAAACCTCCGATTAAATCTGCCCGGTAATGCCGGGCTTGAGAATCATGGGTTTTTATTCCAATAAAGCTTGTTTCCGGGGCAATTCCCCTCATTCTTTCCAGGCCACCTCCCGCAGCTATAGCAGCAATATGGGTTCCCCGCCCATGGTCATCATGGTAAGGGATGGGAACCTCATCTTCGTCTAATAGCGGGGAAAAACCATCGAGCACACGATTTATTACCTTTGAATGCTGAGTGTCCAATCCGGTGTCCATTACAGCAATTACAACATCAGGATGCCCCATAGTAATTTCCCAAGCTTGGGCTGCACTGGTTTTGTCAAGTCCCCACCTTCCCCCTGTCCTGGCCGGGGAAGGCACAGGAGCGGAAATTGAAAGAAAGTCGGGTTCAACCTGGCGAATCCCCCCCATGGCCAGTAGAGATTCAAGGGCCTGGGAAGTGGCAATTCCGGCGGGCATCCTTACAAGGTAAAGTTCAATAGTCTCCCAGGCTGCTTCAATCCTTCCTCCCCAGGCTTTAATTATATCTTCAGGGTTTCGTTCAGTTTGAAACTCAACCAAAATTCTCCTGGGATGGTAAATTTCCACCGGTTCTACATCGTCTTCCCGATCGGCAAAACCCCAGGGAATCAGAACCGCCCCACCTACCAAAAGGAGAACCAGGACAAGCAAGAGGTCAAAGGTTACAAACTTGGTTTGTTTGAATGGGCGTTCCACGGAAATCACTCCTCCCGGGGCAATTTACTGGATAATATTATACTATTCTTTGTTCTGGGGGAAAAACCTTCAGAAAGAATTTAACAAAAAAAGAATAGATAACCCCTACCCTGCTTTTTTCATCGTTTTTCCTCAGAATAAAAAACAATTATTCTCATTATTTTTTTCTTCAAACATTAAAACCAAAGGAAAATGAGGCTGCCGGTTTTTTCCGCAGCCTCATTCTTTGGTAAGCTTTTTTATTTATTGCTCACCTAAAATTCCATTTCCAATTCAACAATATCCTCTGCATCTATAATTACTTCTTCCTGAAGAGTTTCCCATTCTTCAGTATCAACATCCCACCTGGTAAGGTTTACTGTATAGTCACCCTGCTCAAGGGCATGAATTTTCCTAATTAGCTCTGGCCCAATTGCAGCAAAACCAACCATATTCCCATTTGCATCAAATACGGTCATTCTTGCACCGGGGGCATTTGTTGTTAACTCAAGAGAACCATAATTAACCGGTGCCAGGTCCCCAAGGAGAGCATGGACATTGAGGATCCCATAACCGAGCTCTTCAGAAAACCCATCCCCTCGGGCAGTTTGTTCAACCTGGTTTAAAACTTCAACTGCTGTTAGATCGGGGTTTTCGGAAAGGAGAAGTGCAACCGCTCCTGTTACATGCGGAGATGCCATCGAGGTCCCCTGCATATGAACAAAATCCTCATCAAGGTGTGTTGACCAGATATGGACACCTGGAGCAGCAACAGAATTCCAGAAACCAGTGGTTGAAAAATCCGCCTTTTCATCCCAGGGGGTTGAGGCGGCCACGCTGATCAAACCATTATAGGTTGCGGGAAGGTTGGGAACTCTCTTTCCATCATTTCCAGCTGAAGTTACCCAGATCATACCCTCTTCCATACCATAATCAAGGGCATCTTTCATCGCAGCATCATAACCCCGGCCGCCAATACTGTAGTTAGCAACAACCCTTACATCGTTTTCCTGCATGTAATCGATGATGTGGAAGATACCATCAATTGTGTAAGAAGAGAGAATACCACCGGTTTCATAATTCATAACCCGGATGGGCATTATTGGGTTATCCCATGAGACTCCTGCTATGTTACCTGTTCTTCCATCTGCAACTGCTGTTCCGGCAACATGGGTTCCATGTCCATGCCAATCAATATTTTCAGGAAAAGGATCGTCAGTTGCATTAAAGGGGGCTACAAATTCGTTATAATCAAATTCGGGATGCGCGGTATCAACTCCGGTATCTACAATGGCAACTACAACATTTTCGTTTCCGGTTGTTATTTCCCAGGCTCTTTCGGCATTAATATTTTTCATTCCCCAGAGATGTTTTTCAAAATCATCTGCACCAATATTGGGAGCTTCAAGAAGCCTTTCTTCAAATTCAAGAACATCCCTTTCCGACATCTTTTCATAGAAAGGAAGCTCATACTGCAGGTTGGGCTGGGCCAATATAATATCTTCTTCTTTCTGGATTGTTTCCAAAAACTGGGGAAGATCTTTTCCGGATGGTACGCTTACCTGGGCCCAGTCAATGGCATCCCACCTGTTAATCAAGGTGCTTCCGAGGTCAGCAAGAACCATTTCCAAATTGCCAATATCCTTGCTCTTCACCAGGATAGTATTCTGGTCGGCATCGTTTAAAAGCCCATCGTAAGAAAAAAATTCCTTAAACTCAGTAAACTCTG
>PUKG01000141.1 GCA_003550445.1 Halobacteroidaceae bacterium | reverse complement strand
CGACGAAATCTTGCTCAGGGGAGTATAACAAAACATCCACATAATCTTTATGGATCCAGCCTCTTTCTTCTAAATCAGGTCCAATAAGGACCACATAAAACCAGTTTTCCTGTTCCCCGGTAACAAAGAAAGAATCTTCTGGCCTCAACTGTCTTTTTATGTCATAAGAAGTATCCGGACCTTCTCTAAAATTTATTACTACCTGGGGCAACCCTATTAACATTTCCTCATTGAAATAACCCTGTTCTTCTTCCCTTGATAGATGGACTTCTTCCCTTCTTTCAGAATCCGTTCCTGGAACCACGGAAGTTTGGTTTTCGTCAGGAGCATCATTGTTAAATGGAGAGAAAACCAAAAAAACTATTAGGAGCAAACCTACCCCCCCAAAGAGGGCAACAAGTTTGGGTTCCAATTTTTCTAATGATTTCTTCTTTTGAGGAGCTCGCCTTTTCTGAGGAAACTCATTTTTGGGCTTTGTTATAACCCGTGCTTTATATTCTTTTTGCTGGAAATTCTCTGAAGAGGGACCAAGAACATCATATTTCCGGATAGGGTTGGGGTCAATTGCCCCTTTAAATTCTATCCCCTTTCTTTGCTTCAAAGTATTTTCAGGTTGAACTAAATTTCTTTCCTGGGGTTTTTCTTCTCCTTTGTTTTGTAATAGGGAGTTTAGCCAATCTTTAACCTTAATTTTATCTAATCCCTGATTCAAAACAGAGGAAGCCTTTCCCCAAAATTCCCTAAAATCATTAAAAATGGGGGCAGTACTTTCTATCTCAAAATCTAAATCCTGAACTATTTCATCCAGGGTTTTACTGGGGAAACCCTCTGGAGTCCAGGGAAATCCCTCCATCGTCTCAAACCATTCCTTCTGGTTTGCCTCCGGGAAAACACTGCAAATAAACCGGCTAACCAGTTGAATGTTGTGGGTAATTATAATATCTGCCTTATTTATCATTGCTTGAATTCTTTCGTTACTGAATTCAGGTTCTTTTAATTGCTCTTGATTTTCCAAATCCTGTTCGGTGCTTAAATTTAACCCCCGTTCTTTTTTCCCTTGGTATTGATCTAAAATTTCAATTACCTCTCCCGAAGAATCATTTAGCTCAAAAAGGATTCCAGAAAACTTTATAATTTCATCACCTTCGTTTAATCCAGTTGTTTCAATATCAATAACAAGACATATTGTATTTTCATCTTTTCCCATCCCAGAAACCAATTCTCCACCTCCTTTCTTAAAAACCTCCAAAACTTTAACGAAGGCAACAGCTTGAAAACAAAACAATCCTTTTTTCTTATTTAATCAGTTAAATAATTAATTTCCTCATTAATAGGTTAATTCCTTTCTAATAACCATTTCCAAGAAATTATTTTTTGGAAAAATAAAAGAAAATGATGCTTCCAATTTTTTATCTTAAAAGAAGCATTAAAAAAACCGTCATCATTTCACGGGATTTTTTCAATAAAAGGGGTGTATTAATAATACCCCGTTTTAAATTTTCCGAATTTATTTTTTATATTTCCAAAAGTTGCTTTAGTTTTTAATTCTATAATGAGCTCCCAATCCCGGCTCCAATTGCAGCCCCTATTCCAATCCCCAGGGCAACACCTAAAGCAATATCACCAAAAATGACTCCGAAAGCTGCTCCCAGGGCAACTCCAAGCCCTATCCCAATTCCCAAACCATTCCCAACTTTTTTCATATCAACTTTCTTCTCATCCACCCTATTCTTCCCCCTTTATTGGTAAAAAAAATTCATTTCTTTTTAATGGCAAGCTCACAATAGGGATCCCCATCAAGAACATTTTTTTCATGAAGGCATTCCAGCTTGGGATTAAAACCAGAATACTTTGCCTGGTCAACAAAACAATAAAGTCGTCCGAATTTTTCCGCACCTTTTTCAATCCAAAATTCGGCAAAAGGACAATATGTTATTTTGGTATTACACCTTCCATCTGGATAGTTTTTCTTTTCGGTTTTCCAGCCCATGGATGGAAGATCGGAACCTTTAGAAAAATTTTCTTTTTCAGGGTTAAGACCCATTTTTTCAATGGTTTTTCGGGTTTCAATACCGCTTTCTTCACCGTACTTTTTTATAACCCTTTGGGTTATTTCTTTTGCTTTTTCTTCTCCTAATTCTTTTACCAGATCCTGGTAAAAATGAAGATACAGGGAAGCCAGCCTCTTTGCTATTAAAATAACATCTTTTTCTGCAGTTCCTTTATTAACAACCTTCTCCTTTTTTTCATCCATAAATATTTCCCCCTAGTAAAAGATTTTTCCCTTAGAAAAAAGGTTCATCTTTTAATTTTTTTCTCCCCCCTCTGTTTTTTCAAACTTCAATTATTTTGAAAAAATTTAAGGGCCGTTTATTTTTCGGCCCCGGATTCTAATTAAAAACCTAAAAAAATTAACACTCCGTAATCTCTAAAGTTTTTATTAGATTAATTTAACAAAAAGATCCTGAAAAAATTATTCTAATCCCCCAAAGGTAAAATACCTTCCTGGGGTAAAAAAGCATGCATTTTCCATTCATCATCTATGATCTTTAAAAGTATTTCAAACGTTCCAATAAAAGTTCCATCTGCAGTAATTTCTTCACACATCCCTGAAATGATAATTTTATCAACCTGGTATCGGTAGGCAAAATCCCAAAAACTTATATTATGATTTTCATTTTCTGCAATTCCTTTAAGTAACAATAAATAATCTTCCTTTGTATGGTTTTTATGGTGAAAAATATCTGGAGCTAAAAATGGCTCTATGGAATCAGTTCCATTGATTAAGGTATCTTTATAGGCGTTAAAAATCTCTGTAGCAACTTCTTCAATCCCTTCCGGCTCTTGTTCAAATTGCGCAAGGACAATTTTGTGGGAATCCATAATAATCTGAATTTCAAGATCCTTTCCTTCCCCATCCTTTTTCCATTCCGAAAAATACCAACCGGGTTCGGATTCCGCAGTCAATTTAACCCTAGAACCCCTAATATACTCTTCTCGAAGTGGATCAATATTAACCCTGCCACCATCTTCATTAACTAGTTCAACAGTCAGGGTATATCTCTCTATCTGAAAAAGGCTACAACCGGAAAAAGAAAAAATAACCAGAACTAAGAAACATATTAACGTTATCTTTTTAATTGCCCCCACTTATGATCTCCCCTTTAAAAAATAAGATGTCTTTATTTATTCATCAAACCAAAGAAGTAATCCTTTAAATTTTTGCCAATTTTCAAAATTTTGCTTGCTTATATGCTACAAAATATTACCTTAGGGAAAATTTTGCAACAATTTTAAAACCCCGTTCCCAAAACCTTTCAATTTTTGCTTGTTTCTATTTTCATTAAAGATAAAACAAAAAAACACATTTACCCAATCCGGTTTTATCCCCGATTTTTTGAATTTTCTTAATTGTAGTTCCCTAATTAGATTTTCCAGTGAGCTACAAACAAAAAACCCTCCTTAAGGTTTGTTTTTTGTTTTTCCAAAAAAGGAGGGTTAAGATTAATTGATTTTTTAGTCGTTTGGGGTTCCGGTTACTAAAATATCATCAATATACCAAAAATCAATTTGCCCACTATCTCCCAAAAAAAACCAAACTATGTTAAATGTTTCTCCATCAAAACTACTAATATCAAGGGTGATTGTCTCTGCGGGTATATTTCCCAATGGTTGTACAGACCAAAAGTTTGTGTAACTTGAACCACCATCTTTGGTTACGGAAACACCCAGAATATATTTTTCCGGTTCTCCCCAATGGGCCAAATGATGCTTAAAGCTTAACTCTAACCCAGTTAAACCGGATCCATCAATTTCTGGGGTTTCCAAAAAAGAAGATCCTTCCCAGTTATTCCAACTAAATCTCATTTCAGGAGCCTCACCACCAGCAAAAGAAGAATTGGTTACGCCCCAATCAAGCCCTTCATTCATGCCCCCTCTTGTCCATCCCTGGGGAATTTCTCCGAAAGTTAACAAAGAAAAATCTTCATTCAAAATTTCAAAAAAGTGGGCTGTAATTACTGTGTCTTTTGCCATTGCTAGTCCGTCAGGATTTTTATTTCCTGTTAGATCCCCCGACCAATGGCTAAAATACCATCCCTCTTTTGCTTGGGCTTTAAATATCAAAACTGTTCCT
>PUKG01000301.1 GCA_003550445.1 Halobacteroidaceae bacterium | reverse complement strand
AGCTTCCCAGAGAATTGGCAATAAGTTTCAAAGTATTTTTCCCCACAGGACAGCAGCCAGGGCTGCAGGTTTGGGCTGGATTGGCCGCAGCAGCCACCTGGTAACAAGTAGTAGAGGCCCAAGAGTTAGACTGGGAACAGTTTTAACTGACCTACCTTTACCCGGGGGAAAACCCGTGGGAAATGGTTGTGGAGATTGCCGGGCATGTGTCCAGGCCTGTCCTCCGGGAGCAATTAAAGGCCCCGAATTTAATCCGAAAGATCCCCAGGAAAAACGCTTTGATCCTCAGGCCTGTCATGATTACAAAAACCTGGTTCGTGATCATTTCGGGAAAAGGGTTTGCGGCATTTGCCTTGCAGTTTGCCCCCACGGGCCAAAGTCCCTTCCGATTAAAGGTCGGGACAATGATCATCCCCTGGTGCCGCCAAGGCAAAAAGAATAGGAGGATTATTGGCCTGGTTGATGAATCGATACTGAAGGACAGAAATTTCATTCTGGTTAAGGGTAGGAAGGAATTTTTCCAGGGCAACAAGCTCGGCCTTTCCTTCAGGATGTCCGTGATAGGCTACAATTGTAATTAACCCTCCCGGTGCGAGCATTTTCACTGACTTTCTGATGGCAAGTATTGTGCTTTCCGGGTCAGTTACAACCCCGTGATCGCCTCCTGGAAGGTAACCCAGGTTAAAAGTAATTACCTTGAAAGGGCCATGGGTTAATTCATCTAAGTTACGGTGGTCTCCCTGGATTAAATCCACCCGATGGATTACCTTTTTTTCCTGGAGGAGGTTTTTGGTTTTCTCCAAGGCTTCTTTTTGGATATCAACGGCAACAACCTTTCCCTCTGGTCCCACCAGGTTTGCTAAATGAAGTGTGTCCTTTCCGTTTCCAGCAGTACAGTCCAGGGCTCTGTCACCGGGTTTAAGAGATTTTTCCATAAGTTCGTGGCTGAATTTTAGAGAACTGGATAGAAGCATAAAAATCTTCCTTTCTTCGGGGTGATAGATTTGAAAATAGGTGTCCTTTCTGATACCCATATTCCCCAGAGGGCTCGGGAGTTACCCGAACCCCTCGTAAAAGATTTTTCCGGGGTTGATATGATTCTCCATGCCGGGGACCTGGTTTCTGAGGAGGTTTTGCAGGTCTTAGAAGCAATTGCTCCCTGCCATGCAGTGAGGGGAAACATGGACGGTCCGGCTCTACAAAAAAGACTTCCAGAAAAAAAAGAAATTAAGGTAGGTAAAGTTCGGATTGGCCTTTTGCATGGCCATGGAATGGGAGGAAATGCCCTACAGAAAGCCCAGGTGGAGTTTGGTTCCCGGAATCTTGATGTGGTTGTTTTCGGCCACTCCCACCATCCTTATAATGAAAAACACCGGGGTTGCCTTTTTTTCAATCCTGGTTCTCCTACTGATAAAAGGTGGGTGCCTTTCTTTTCTTACGGTTTTTTGCATATTGATGATGAAAAAGTAACAGGAGAGATAATTAAATTTTAGCATTAAAGGGGGTTGGAAAAGTGGCAGTTTATGATCTTGCCCATAAGCTTGGGGAACATTTGAAAAAATCTGAAGAATACCAGGAGTACCAGGATTGTCGCCAGGAAATCCTTGCTGATAAAGATACCAGGAAAATGATAAATGATTACCAGAACGTTAGTTTAAAAGTAAGTACAGCCAGGGCCTGGGGCCAGGAAGAAAGTGAAGAGGATCAAAAAAAGCTTAAAAAAATTGAGGAACTTGTCCAGATGAATAAAAAAGCGCGAAAATACCTGGAAGCTGAAGCCAGAATGGGAGTAATCCTTCAGGATATCCAGAAAATAATTTTTGAAGATCTGGAACTGGGTTTGGTTGAGGATAAAGAGGAGGATAATTG
The DNA here is from genome assembly GCA_003550445.1 of Halobacteroidaceae bacterium. Lineage (GTDB taxonomy): Bacteria > Bacillota > Halanaerobiia > B1SED10-174 > B1SED10-174 > T1SED10-26. The sequence continues at coordinate 2,269 of PUKG01000301.1, read as the reverse complement.
ATTAATGGATAAGAAGATGGTAGCCCTGGATATTGATGGGACCCTTGTGGATGAAAGAGGGAAACTCACCCCCAGGACTGCTGAAACAGTCAGACAAGTAAAAGGCTTGGGAATAAAGGTTGTCCTGGCAACGGGCAGGAGATTTGTTTCCTGCCGGGATATAATCGATGAGCTGGAAATAGACTTACCCGTTGTTACCCACAACGGTGCACTGGTTTTAAGCCCCTGCGGGAAGGATGTCCTTAATAGTATTCCCCTGGATAAAAGGTGGCTGCCCAGAATGGTTAGGGAAATGGAAGAGCAGGACATAGATTATTACCTGCATTCTTTAGATAATATTCTTTTTTGTCGGGAGCCAAAAATGGAATGGGGCGAAAAACATCTGAAGGCGAACGAGGATCTGGTGGAACGCTTCAATATTTCCAGTTTCCCTGACCGGCCTTTTCACCGGATTATGGCTGTGGGATCTTACGAGGAGATTCATTCCTTTTTGCAGAAAGGTATAGAAAACCAAAACGGTTATTCCCGCCATATCTTTTTTCGTTCTGAGTACAATAAAATGGACATAGTTGAGTTACTCCACCCAAAAGCAACTAAAGCCAGCGGTCTTAAATTTGTTGCCAAAAATCTGGGAATTAATCCAGAGGAAATTGTTGCCGTGGGGGATGAAACCAACGACCTGGAAATGGTAGAATGGGCTGGCCTTGGAGTGGCCATGGGTAATGGAGTGGCCCAGCTAAAAAAGGTTGCTGACCTGGTTTGTGGAAGTAATGATGAGGAAGGGCTCGCAGATTTACTGGAAGAGATTTTTATTTGATAAGGAGGTATACAATGGAAATTCGGTTTCTTGGTCATGCCGGTTTCTGGATTGATGGGGGGGATTATAAACTTATTATCGACCCGTTTATCAGTGGTAATCCCCAGGCTGAGGATGAATATTTAGAATATAAGCCCGATTGGATTCTTTTAACCCACGGACACGGGGATCACCTGGGTGACGCTCTGACAATGGCCAAAGAAAGTGGAGCAACAATAATTGCGCCTTTTGAACTGGCTACTTACTGCGAGAAAAAGGGTTGTAAGGTTCACCCCATGCATATAGGTGGGGCCCATGTTTTCCCCTTTGGTCGGGTGAAAATGACTCCTGCTTTGCATGGGTCAGCGGTTATTGAAGGCGATCAGATAATTTATACTGGAAACCCCTGTGGTTTTCTCCTGCAGATTGAAGGACGCTCAATTTATCATGCCGGCGATACAGGCTTATTTTCCGATATGCGTTTAATTGTTCCCGAAGGAGGCCTGGACCTGGCAATTCTTCCTATAGGGGATAATTTTGTTATGGGACCCGATGATGCAGCTAGAGCCGTGGATTTTCTGGCTCCCCGGCGGGTAATTCCCATGCACTATGATACTTTCCCCTTAATTTTCCAGGATCCCGACTATTTTAAAAAACAGGTGGAAGAAAAACCCGAGGTTATAATTCTTAAGCCCGGTGAAACCCTTAAGATTTAGCAATTAAAAGGGGGGAGTCAATGACCCCCCCCTTTTATTCTATGCTTCCTCAACCTTTTTAACTTCCGGAATTTCTTCCTTTAAAATCCTTTCGATCCCGTTGGCGAGAGTCACCGAGGCCATTGGACATCCCTTACAGGCTCCAGTCAGGCGGACCTTTACCACTCCGTCCTTGACCTCAACCAGTTCAACATCACCGCCGTCAGCCTGCAGGGCTGGGCGGATTTTTTCCAGTGCAGTTTTAACTTTTTCTTCCATATTTCCACCTCCTCGAACCTCAAATCCCTATTCCTGAATTCCCTTCGCGAAAAAAACTTTTTTTCCTCTAGTTTATTTTTTAAGAAAAGAAAAAGAAGGTGATTTTTTGGCTCCCAAGTACCTGGAACTTATTAGATTTATTGAATCCCTTGAAGAAGGAGAGAAAATTTCGGTAAGAAAACTCGCCCGGGACCATGGTGTTAGCCAGGGAACGGCCTACCGGGCAATTAAAGGTGCTGAAGACCAGGGTCTGGTCAGTACCATTGAACGGGTTGGAACAATAAGAGTGCATGGAGATCCGCGACATAAGTTCCAGGAACTTAATTACAATGAGGTAGCCAGAATTGTTGAAGGAGAAATCCTTGCGGGGGAAGCAGGAAGCAAGGAAAATCTGAAAAAATTTCTGATTGCTGCAATGGAACTTCCTGCAGCGGCATCCTACATTGAAGAGGGAAATCTCGTTATAGTGGGGAACCGTAACGATATCCAGAAATATGCT
>PUKG01000056.1 GCA_003550445.1 Halobacteroidaceae bacterium | reverse complement strand
TTATGCATGTAGATGAATTGAAAAGAATGGGTGCAGACATAAAACTTGATGGTCGGGGTGCTATTGTAAAACCTTCCAGGTTATCCGGTGCTAAAGTATGGGCTACTGACCTGCGGGCAGGAGTTGCCCTGATTATTGCCGGACTTGCCGCAGAAGGGGAAACCCAGATCAATGACTTTTTCCACGTGGAACGGGGTTATGAAAAAATTGAGGAAAAGTTTAAAGGCCTTGGAGCCGATCTTCACCTTGAATAAAGGAGCGCCAGAAAAGGCGCTTTTTTATTGGCAAAGAAAAAACCCGGCAAGTTGCCGGGTTTGAGAAACTATTTTTATTCCTCGGAGGGGAAAAGATAAAATTCAATACCGGGGTAATAATCACCATCTTCAAGCTCAAGTTCTTTTGCATCATCAAAGTCCCGGGGACTTTCGGCGCCGTAAATCCCCTGGTAATATTTTTCTCCTTCAGCTATAGCAGTTCCGACAATGAAAAACTGGTTGTTTTTTTCGCCGGTTTCCGGGTCTTCTTTAATCATGACTTCAATTTCAAACTCTTCTCCAGAGGCTTGGGAATAAAACCCGGAATCACTTCCAAAGGATTCGATTGTGTCCGGGTCGTCATTATAAGGGTTCCCATCAAGAACATTTACCGAGTATTCTATTAAATTGCCTTCGGGTTCTGAAATAATAATTTTTCCCTGGACTTCTGCCCAGTTAAGGTAATATTCGGCTTGAATGGTTATTGTAGAACCATCATCTTCTGAGCTAACCCTTTTTGCCGGGAACCAGATTTCCCTTTCAGGATCAATAACCTCAATTTCCTGACTTCCCTGAAGTTCGGAAAAGAATACCTTGCCATCGCTTTCTGTTTCACCGGTTTCGGTTTGTCTTGTTGGGTTTACCCGCATTCCCTCCAGGGGGTCTCCATCAAAATCAAGAACCTGAACTGTCAGTTTATAGGGCTCTCCCAAAAAAAGATCACAACCGTTAATTGATACTCCCAAAAGAAGGGTGAGGATAGCAACGAAACCTTTAAGAAATAAACTTTTTCTCATTGGAAAAATTCCTCCTTGAAAATTTCTACCAAAAACCCCCTTCTTCAAAAGCTAAAAAATCCCTCCCAGAAGGGAAAATGTTTTGTCTTTTTAGATGATTTTTTTAAACTATAATATAATAGCTCCCAAAACACTAAAAATTGTTCCCATTATCCAGAAGAATCCCAATAGCAAAATGGTTTTTGTTTTAGAAAGCCCTGCTATAATTATAAAACCCAGGCCAAGGAGAAAAAGAGAATAAAGATTTAAAAGATCAAAGCGTTCCAAAAAAGCACCGAAGGGGGAATATAATCTTTGCTGGAGGTCCAAAAAGATTGCCGGGCTGAAGGTGATAAGATTCCCCGATATTGCCAGGACGGGTGTTTTTATCAGGGTTCCTAAAAGGGCAATGAACTGGATATACCCCGAAAGGCACAACATCTGCCGGTAATTGGCTTTCCCCCCAAGTACCCTGGTTAGTCCCAGGTAGATTAAACTGATAATTAGCCAGCCAAGGTAGGCCGCGAAAATCTGGACGGAAAAGGTTAAAGCCCTGGAAGCTGGCAACTGAACTGATTGAAGAAGGGCCTGGCTGTATTCCTGGATGGGCAGCCCAAAAAGGTTAACCAAAAACAAAATAATAACCGGCCCCAGGAGATCAGGTTTTTTGCCAAGGTATTCCAGGGTTTTCCTTGGCTCAAGCAGTAGCCCCACTACTTTTTCTACAATATTTAAGCGTTCTTCCACTGGTATGCCTCCTCTCCTCAAACAATTTCTTCTTTTAAATCCCCTCTCCTTCTTTTTAAGTGCAGGAAAAAGCCCCCGGTTTATAGAACCTTAATTCTGCAGTATTTTTTGTTTTTGCCGTTTTTTCTTTGAGAGGTTTTCCCGACAATAATTATTTGATAAATCCCGGGCTAAATGTTATTCTAATAACATCAAATTGTTATATGGGTTCAAGTGAAGGTTGTGAATTTGGACCTGTAAATAAAAAGGTTGAAATTAAGCGAGGTGTGGGGTAAATGGGAAAGGCAGCACTGTCAGTAGTTTTAATCCTGTTTTTGGGGATGAGTGTTTCGGCAGAAGAACCCCAGAGCATTGAACTCCCTTCGGGGATTTCTCTAAGTTACCCAGAAAACTGGGAGGTAGTGGAAGAACCTGACAACCTGGAAATTTTGCGTCTTGGAGATGACAGGAATAACGCAATTTTTTCGATTTTCCTCTACGAAATAGAGGGAACCAACCTTGAAGCTTTTGCCGATTACATGGTAAATCACTTCTCTGAAGGAACCTGGGAAACAACGGGCGAGTTTTCCGAGTATTCCTGGGAGGGAATCGAAGAAGGCCTTGGTATTACAATGGAAACCGGCTTGGGGGAAGATGATGTGCTTAAAGGGCATTACATTTTTTTCCGGGTTTCCGACCAGTACTTCCTGGGGAGAGTAGCCATTGCAGGCCAGGTTTGGGAAGAATATGAAGAGGATTGGGACTTTATTCGGGAGAGCATCAAAAAAACCCAGTAAACTGCTGGTTAATTTTGCCTGTCCCTGCATTGTTTGTAGGGCAGGAAAATAAGGAGATATAAGAGAAGTATTTAATAGTTATTTTAAATCAGGATATAGGAGGCCGCAGCATGTGGAACTTTTCAAGAAAGATTGGAATTGACCTTGGAACCGCTACTGTATTGGTATACGAAAAAGGAAAAGGAATTGTTTTGCAGGAGCCCTCGGTTGTGGCCCTTGATACAAACACAAACAAGGTTCTTGCTGTAGGAAAGGAAGCCCAACGCATGCTGGGTCGAACTCCTGCCAATATTATTGCTACCCGTCCAATGCGCGAGGGAGTTATCGCGGATTTTGACGTTACTGAAACTATGCTTAAAATGTTTTTGAACAAAATTCTCGGAAAACACAGGGTTGTAAAACCCCTGGTTATGGTTTGTGTTCCTGCAGGGGTTACAGGTGTGGAAAAAAGGGCTGTAATTGAAGCCGCCATGCAGGTAGGAGCACGGAAAACTTTTTTAATCGAAGAACCCCTGGCGGCAGCTTTAGGGGCGGGACTTGCTATTGAAGAACCATCTGGAAATATGGTTGTCGATATTGGTGGAGGGACCACTGATATTGCGGTTCTTTCTCTGGGTGGAATAGTAGTTCCCGAGTCGCTGCGAATTGGAGGGGACAATTTTGATCAATCCCTGATCCGTTATGTTAAAGAAGTGTATAACCTCAAAATAGGAGAAGGAACTGCAGAGAGAATTAAAACTGAAATCGGGACTGCTTTTCCCCAGGAAGATGAAGAATTAACAATAGAGGTTCGGGGGCAGGATATTATGACCGGCCTTCCGGGAAGTATAAGTATTTCTTCTCACGAGGTTTTTGAAGCCCTCCAGGATCCTCTCCAGTCAATTCTCGCTGGAATAAGGCGGGTTCTGGAAAAAACCCCTCCTGAACTATCATCTGATATTAGCGAAAAAGGTCTTGTAATGACCGGTGGAGGCGCACTCCTCCGGGGAATGGACAAACTAATAAGCCAGGAAACAGGAGTTCCAGCAATCAGGGCGGAAAACACAATGTCCTGTGTTGCAATTGGAACTGGACTGGCCCTGGAAAATATTGATAAGCTGGGAAAAACCCTTAAAACCGGCGGTAGAGGGTAATAGAAGAAAGAGGAGGAAGGGGATTTCATGATAAATAAAAAGGTTTTACTCCCTGTTTTGTTGCTCCTTTTCGCCCTGTTAATTGCTCCTCTAGCACAGGGTTGGTATATGCCCCTGGATGAAGTTAAGGAAGGAATGACAGGATACGGGAGAACAGTTTTCAAAGGAACAGAAGTTGAATCTTTTCCCGTTGAAATCAAAGGGATTATTCAACAGGGATATAATCAGAAACTGATTTTAATTAAAGCCGGTGGCGATAAAATCGAGGAAATTGGAGGGGTTGCCTCAGGTATGAGCGGCAGCCCGGTCTATCTCGATGATAAAGTTATCGGAGCAATTGCCTACGGGTGGACTCTGAGTGACCATAGAATTGCTCTTGTTACACCTATTGAAGCAATGCAGAGAATCTGGGATGAAAAGGAATACTGGGCAATGGAGGAACCCGACCTTTCCG
>PUKG01000236.1 GCA_003550445.1 Halobacteroidaceae bacterium | reverse complement strand
TCCTGGATCAGGCCTATCAATTTGCAGAAAAGAGTTGAAAAACTTCAGCCTCCAAAATTGGAAAAAAGGAGAGTTTAATATGCCTCTATGGGAAGCTTGTGTCGGTGATTACAGAGATGCTCTAGAAAAAGAATATCTCGGGGCAAACAGAATTGAGTTATGTACAAATCTTTATCAGGGTGGAACAACACCAAGTTTTGGAACAATAAAAAAAGTTGTTGAAAATACATCCATCCCCGTTATGGTAATGATCCGGCCCCGGGGTGGCGATTTTTCTTATTCTCCTCAAGAAATAGAAATAATGAAGGAAGATATAAAGATTGCCAAACAGCTAAAGGCATCTGGTATCGTCCTGGGGGTTTTAAAAAATGGAAAAATTGATCAAGAAATAATTAAAGAGCTGCTTTCAGAAGCAAATAATCTGGATACAACCTTCCACATGGCCTTTGACGAGATTGAAGATAAGATCCGGGGAATTGACCAACTTATTGGCCTTGGAATTAACCGAATTCTTACAAAAGGTTCGGCAGAAAATGCTTTTCAGGGTATACAAAACATAAAAAGGTATATCAACCACGCAAAAGGGAAAATAACAATAATGCCCGGGAAAGGAATTACCGTTGAAAACCGCGACTTTATTGCTCGAGAAACTGGAGCTAAGGAGTTGCACGGAACCAGGTTGGTTTAACCTTTGGTAAAAAAGGAGCCTGAAAGACTTAACCCGGCTCCTTTTTCTATTCTATTTTGTTTTATTTTCCTTCTCAGGAGTTTTCTCTTTTCAAAGACCAATTAAAGACCCCTGCAACTTCAATTCCCCTTTCTTTTCTTCGGGTTCTCCCTCTTTTTCAACAAAAAAGGGAGCTATCCTGAGCCGGGTTAAGAACTATCAAAGGTATTGGGGGGGGTTACGGCTGATCTAAATTACTCCACTTTTTTCCTATGTTATGAGGTTTTCAGGTTTAAATTTTTCTTCAGTACCAGGGTGAGTTCTGCTTCCAGCAAGTTAAGAGGAATGCAGTTAAAAAACTACTTCCATTAAAATTTTTAAAAAGCAAAAAGGGGCACAATTGTGCCCCTTTTTGGCTATCCCCTTATTCAAAAACATCTTTAACTATCTACTTTCTTTCTTACTTAAACAAAAACCCTATTTAGATTTTATGCCAAAGATTATGCAAGGTCGAAACGGTCTGCATTCATTACCTTGTTCCAGGCAGTGACAAAATCGGCTAAGAATTTTTCCTGGGAGTCTTCACAGGCATAGACTTCAGCAAGAGCACGGAGATGAGGATGCGATCCAAAGATCAGGTCAACACGAGTTCCAGTCCACTTTAGTTCACCAGTTTCACGATCGTATCCTTCAAATAGTTCATTATCTTCGTTTGCCGGCTTCCAGGTTGTATCCATGTCAAGCAAGTTAACAAAGAAGTCATTTGTAAGGGCTTCAGGGGTCTTGGTGAAAACTCCATGCTTGGAGTTCCCGTAATTGGTATTTAAGACCCGCATACCTCCCAGAAGAACAGTCATTTCTGGAGCAGTCAGGGTTAAAAGTTGAGAGCGGTCAATTAATAGCTCTTCTCCTGATACAGCGAATTTTTCTTTCTGGTAGTTACGGAACCCATCAGCTTTGGGTTCTAGCACCGAGAAGGATTCAGCATCAGTCTGCTCCTCCGTTGCATCTGTGCGCCCAGGTGTAAAGGGAACTGAAACACTTGAACCAGCATTTTTTGCAGCCTGCTCTATCCCCGCACAACCACCAAGTACAATCAAATCAGCAATAGATACCTTCTTTTGTCCTGACTGGGAACTGTTAAATTCATTTTGAATTTTTCCCAGCACCTGAAGCACAGCCTTTAGTTGCTCGGGCTGATTAACCTCCCAGTCTTTCTGCGGGGCAAAACGGATACGTGCACCATTTGCTCCCCCTCGTTTATCTGAGCCGCGGAAGGTAGATGCGGATGCCCAGGCTGTTGAAACCAGCTGAGATACGGAAAGATCGGAAGAGAGTATTTTTTTCTTTAAATCTTCAATATCCCTTTCATCAATCAGTTCATGGTCAACTGGGGGAACGGGGTCCTGCCAGATCAAATCTTCTTCAGGGACATCGGAACCGAGATAACGCGACTTTGGTCCCATGTCACGGTGAGTCAGCTTGAACCATGCTCGGGCAAAGGCTTCTGCAAACTCATCGGGATTTTCCAGGAAATGCCGGGCAATAGGAGCGTATTTTTCATCGTAGCGAAGAGAAAGGTCTGCAGTGGTCATCATAGGCCGATGTTTCTTAGAAGGATCGTGGGCATCGACTACCATGTCTTCCTCATCAACATCTTTTGCCAACCACTGATTTGCCCCTGCCGGGCTTTTGGTCAATTCCCACTCGTACTTAAAGAGCACTTTAAGATATCCCATGTCCCATTTTGTGGGGTTTGGTTTCCAGGCTCCCTCGATACCGCTGCCTATTGTATCGCCTCCTTTACCACTGCGAAAGCTGCTTTTCCAACCAAGGCCCTGTTCCTCGAGGCCGGCTCCATCCGGTTCAGGACCAACGTGGGTTGCAGGTCCCGCACCGTGGCATTTACCAAAGGTATGTCCGCCCGCAACAAGAGCAACTGTTTCCTCGTCGTTCATGGCCATTCGGGCAAAGGTTTCTCTAACGTCTATACCTGAAGCAACGGGATCAGGGTTACCGTTAGGTCCCTCTGGGTTTACATAGATTAATCCCATTTGTACCGCGGCAAGAGGGTTTTCAAGATCCCGGTCGCCAGAATAGCGATTGTCACCAAGCCACTCATCTTCGGAACCCCAATAAATATCGTCTTCAGATTCCCATACGTCTTCTCGCCCACCTGCAAAACCAAAAGGTTTTAATCCCATTGATTCTATAGCACAGTTACCTGCAAGGATCATCAAATCTGCCCAGGAAATTTTTCGACCATATTTTTTCTTTATTGGCCAGAGCAGCCGGCGGGCTTTGTCAAGGTTAATGTTATCCGGCCAGCTGCTGAGTGGTGGAAATCGTTGGGAACCCGAACCTGCACCCCCTCGACCGTCTCCCATACGATAAGTACCTGCACTATGCCAGGCCATCCGGATAAAAAGGGGTCCATAGTGGCCATAATCTGCGGGCCACCAATCCTTCGAATCAGTCATCAGAGCAAAAAGATCTTTCTTAACCGCTTCCAGATCAAGTTTTTTGAATTCTTCAGCATAGTTAAAATCAGGATCCATGGGATTACTTAAGTTGGAGTGTTGATGGAGAATATCAAGATTCAACTGATTGGGCCACCAGTCTCTGTTCGAAGTTCCCCCACCAGAGACTGTTTTTCTGGTATTACCTGTTACAGGACATTTTGATTCTTCCATTATTAAAAACCTCCCTTTAGTCATCTTAATTAATTAAAGGCATTTTTTGCAAATTCCTTTAAAATATAAGTTTCTTTCCATAATCTTATAACCCAATAATTCCCCCTTTGGAATAAGCTTTTGTTCGACTTGAAAATCAAAAATCCCTCCACAGGTTTGGCATTTAAAATGTCCGTGTTCTTCAGTAATAATATCATAACGGGCCTTATTTTCTTCAAAGTTAAGGATTTTTACCAGCCCTAATTCAGCCAAAGCGTGAAGGGTATTGTAGATTGTGGTTTTAGATAGAGTTGGAAGTTCTTTATGCAAATCAACATACATCTGTTCTGCTGTCGGATGGTCCCGGTAGTAACACAAATATTCCAGGATTTTTAACCTGGGATTAGAAAGGCTTTTTTTGTGTTTTTTTAGTTCCCTAGTAGCCAAAGAATATTTTGTTTTTTCCAAATGGAAAACCACCTTAAAAAATCTGTAAAATAAAAAAAGGGAAGAAAATTTGTAATGATTACAATTTTATTCTATCACTTTTGATAATGGATTACAATGAAAAAATTTTAATATAATGAAATTTTAGTTTGGATTGGATTTCAAATTTCTCCGAAAAATAAAAGGTTCCCTTGCGGGAACCATTAATTTCTATTTTCCTCCATCCAGACCAGGCCAATCATATTTGGTCCACCATGAACCGCCAGACCCGGTCCCATTTCAGAAATAAAGGCTTGGGTGCAATCAAGTTTTCCTTTTACCTTCTCCAGGTATTCACTGGCTTTATTTGCTGCATTAGAGTGGA
>PUKG01000063.1 GCA_003550445.1 Halobacteroidaceae bacterium | reverse complement strand
CCTGAAACAGAACGCAACCCGGTAACAGCCCACGAACTATTGAAAATTCACGACATCCGCCCTGGTGATGTTCTGATAATCTGCTCAAATTCCGGGAGAAACGGTTCAGCAGTAGAACTGGCCCTGGAAATGAAAGATAAGGGTATCCCGATTATTGCTGTTACCTCTCTGGAACATTCTCAAAAAACCGAATCCCGACATCCTTCAGGAAAAAGGGTCTTTGAAATTGCCGATATTGTCATAGATAACTGCGGACCGTACGGTGATGCTTCTATTGCCCTGGAGGCAATAGATACAAAGGTCTGTTCTGTTTCTTCAGTTTCCAATATGTTCATTGCCCAGGCCCTTACCGCCGAGACGATTAAACTCATTCTTGCTGCAGGAGAGACTCCTCCGGTATTTATTAGCCTGAACGTGGATGGTGCCGATGAGCATAACGAAAAAATTAAAACCCGATACGAGGGACGGGTTCACTGGTAAACAAGGAGGCAAATAAAATGAAAGCTTTTGAAACATATTATAAAAAGGTTCTTGAGGTCCTGGAAAAAGTAAAGGATACTCAAAATGAAAACCTGGAAAGGGCAGCGGAAACCCTGGCCACAACCCTGGGACGGGATGGATTAATCCATGCTTTTGGGACAGGTCATTCCCACCTGGTTGCCGAGGAAATTTTTTACCGGGCCGGAGGCCTTGCTCCGGTCAATGCCTGGTTAGAACCCAGCCTTACCGGACAGGAACAGGTAACAAAAAGCGAGTACACTGAGAGAATGGAAGGCTGGGGTGAAATTCTCCTCAATTACCACAAACCTGAACCCCGGGACACCCTGATTGTTATCTCAAATTCTGGCCGTAATGCTGCACCAATTGAAGTTGCCGCATCTGCACGCAGCCGGGGAATCCCGGTTATTGCGATAATTTCCCGGGATCACAGCATGAATACCACCTCCCGCCATTCCAGCGGGAAAAAATTGCTGGATGTGGCAGATATTATTATTGATAACTGTGGAGTTCGGGGGGATGCTACTTTCAAGCTTTCTGGACTTTCCACTCCTATTGGCCCCACGTCTAATATTTCCGCTTTTTTTATTGTCCATTCCCTTGTGGTAATGGCAATTGAAAAAATGCTGGAACAGGGTTTAAAACCACCGGTTTTTTTAAGCGGAAATATTGATGAGGGTAGAGAACACAATGAAGAACTCCTGGAACGGTTCTGGTCCAGGATAAAAAACTGGTAGGTTAATTAATATGTCAGCAAATAATTATTTTCATTCGGCAGGAAAGATCCTGGAAGAAGTTAAAGCCACCCAGTTAGAAAACATTTCAAAGGCTGCAGAATTATCCGCAGAATCAATTGCCAATGGGGGACTCCTTCATTCATTCGGAACCGGTCATTCCCACCTGGTTGCAGCGGATGTTTACCTTAGAGCCGGGGGACTCCTTCCCGTGCATGCAATCCTTGAGCCAGGTTTGATGCTCCACGAACAACCCTTTAAAAGCGGGGAACTTGAACGTCTCCCGGGGTTGGCCGAACGGGTTCTTCCCCACCACCCATTGAACTCTGGAGATACTTTACTGGTTATTTCTAACTCCGGAAGAAACGCCGTCCCAATTGAAGCGGCAATGTTTGGGAAAAAAATGGGTTTAAGTGTTGTTGCAGTTACTTCCCTCAAACATAGTAAAAGTGTTTCTTCCCGCCATCCCGGGGGGAAAAAACTCTACGAAATTGCCGACGTTGTAATTGATAACTGTGCTCCCCCTGGAGATGCTATCCTGGAACACGAGGAGGTTCCCGTTCCTTTTGGAGCAATTTCCGGGATCACCGGACCATTCATTCTCCAGGCCCTTGCTTCCGAAATTGTTTCCACCCTGGTCAGAAAAGGAATCGAACCCCCCGTTATTGCCAGCGGAAACCTGGACTGGGGCCGAGAACATAATGAAAAAATTATTGGAAAATATAATGAGCTTTTACCCTGGCTGCAGCGGTACCACAGGACAAGGAGTGTTGATTAATGGAGTTTACCAAAAATCAAATTGCCCGGTCAATTGACCACACCTACCTCCGCCCCGAAGGAAAAGCAGAGGCAATTGTAAATTTATGCTCAGAGGCAAAAAGTTATGGTTTTGCAGCAGTAGCAGTAACACCCTATTATGTTCCTCTGGCTGCAGCAAAAATCGCAGGTTCAGATATTGGGTTAAGTGCGGCAATAGGTTTTCCCCTTGGTTATACCACTTCCCAAACCAAGGCTTTTGAAACAAAAGAAGCCCTGGAAAACGGGGCTACTGAAATTGATATGGTTGCAAATATAACGGCCATAAAAAGCGGGGCGTGGGCAGAGGTAGAAAATGATATAAGGGCGGTTGCAAAAGCCTGCGAAGGAGCCCTTCTTAAAGTTATCATGGAAACCTGCTACCTGGAAGAGGAAGAAAAAATTAAACTTGCCCGCCTTTGCCTGGAAATCGAGGGGGTTTCTTTTTTAAAAACCTCAACTGGATTTGGCCCCGCAGGGGCAAAAGTTGAGGACATTAAACTCCTGAAAAAAATTGTTGGAGAAAAATTGGAAATCAAGGCTTCAGGTGGAATTCGAAATCTTGAAGATTGCCTTAAGATGCTAAAAGCGGGGGCAACCAGGATCGGAACCAGTTCGGGAGTAAAAATAATGCAGACCTAAAAAAGCCGGGACTTTTTCCCGGCTTTCCTTATCTTTATTCCCAAAATCCTATCAGGAAAACATGCACTCCAAAAGTTTTTTAATATCTGGATCAATTACCCGGTAAATTACTTCATTTCCCTTTCTCTCCCCTGCTATTATCCCTGCATTTTTTAACTTATCCAGGTGCTGAGATATTGTCGACTGAGGAACTTCCGTACAGGTCTGGATTTTTTTCACATTGCAGCCGCCACATTCAACAAGTCCCCTGATCATACAAAGGCGTAAAGGATGGCCAAGGGCTTTCAACTTTTCGGAGAATTCAACCAGTTCCTGGTCTCTCCAATCGAACATTTCCAATTTACCCACCCCTTTATTCGTATATCTATATATTAAGAAAATATACGAAATTTGTCAATGGGGGTTGACCGGAAGGATTAATCGTATTATTATAATATTATATTTTGTTGATTATCGGGAGGTATTACATGACAATTAAAACTGTCCGGGAAAAGGTAAAAAAGTGGAGCTGGGTTCTGGTTCCCATAATTGCTATTGGGGGTCTTTTCTGGCCTCGCTTGGGCCTTCTGCTATTTCCAATTATGATTACCCTAATCGGGTTAGGACTCTTTAGGGGAAAATACTGGTGCGGGAATCTATGTCCCCACGGAAGCCTTTTTGACAGAATAATAAGGCCCTTTTCCCCCGGGAAAAAAATTCCTCAGGTTATTAAAAGCCCCTGGCTAAAGTGGGGATTCTTTGCTTTTTTTATGGGTATGTTTTCTATCCGGGTGGGTGGTGTCATCGGAGATTGGGGAAATACTGATTTTTGGGATCGTTTGGGTTTTATTATGGTCCTTAATTATATGATGCCAACAATAATCGGGATTACCCTTGGATTGATAATTAAACCCCGGGCCTGGTGTAAATTCTGCCCCATGGGAACAGTAGCCGAATTAAGCTACCGACTGGGAAAAAAATTAGGGTTTACAAAAAAAACAGATCTTTTGGTATCCGGTAGCTCTCCTGAAGTTTGTGCTGATTGTGGACTCTGCAACCGTTCCTGCCCTCTCGAACTCAAGCCCCAAAAGGCTGTTTTCGAAGAAACCCTTGATGATCCCCGTTGCATTAAATGCGAGCTTTGCACGGAAAACTGCCCCAAAAACCTTCTTAAAATGAATAAAGCTGGTTAGGAAAGAGAGTGGTTAAGTTGATCTCCAGGCAGGTTACTTTTATCCTGATTTTTTTATTAGTTTTCTCTTTTGTTGTTTTTGCGGGAAATGATTTTAATAAAGAAACCTTTAATCGTCCTCCCTTTACCCTTTTTATCCCCGAGGAAACTGAAACTGCCAAAGGGTTAATCATCTTTTATCCTGGGGGCAGGGTGGAACCAGAAGCTTATTTCTGGTTTGGAGAAAAAATTGCCGAACAGGGTTATCTTGCTGCCTTTGTTGACTTTCCCTTTAACCTGGGGGTTCTTGCCCCCAACCGAGCACGGAGGGTCCAAAGATTTTTACTTG
>PUKG01000023.1 GCA_003550445.1 Halobacteroidaceae bacterium | reverse complement strand
GTCAGGGATGGGCAGATAAATCTTCCCGCTAACCAACAAGCCATTGATGCTGCAAGGGAAGCCCTTGGAGGTAATGATCCAACCAGGGGAGCAATATATTATTTTAATCCAGACACAGCAACAAACACTACCTGGACCCAGAGTCGGGAAGTTACTGTAATTATAGGCAATCATGTTTTTGCAAGGTAATAATGGGAGCCTCCAGGCTCCTTTTATTTTTATTTTGGAGGGATATTACCCATGAAAATTAAGATTAAATTATTAAAGGATGACTGGCAGTGCCCTTCATACCAGCACCCGGGAGAGGATGCCGGTATGGACCTTCAAGCCGGGGAGAATTGCACAATAAATCCCGGAGAATTTAAACAAATCCCCACCGGGATTTCAATTTCACTACCTCCGGGTTTTGTAGGTTATGTTAACCCCAGAAGCGGGCTTGCCCATCGTTATGGAGTAACAGTTTTGAATGCTGATGGGGTAATTGATTCCGGGTACAGAGGAGAGATTGGGGTCCTTCTAATTAACCATGGGAAAAAACCGTTTAAAATAGAAGAAGGAGATAGGATTGCCCAGTTAATAGTTCACAGGTTTGAGCAGGTAGAGTGGGAGGAAGTTCAAGTTCTCGAAGAATCCCACCGCAAAGAAAAGGGTTTTGGAAAAACGGGAAAATAAAGTAAGGGTTAAAATCCACAGGATAAACCATCTAATTTTTAATTTATCCCTTCCAAGTAGCACAGGAAGGGGTTTTTCCTTGTTTTTTTGAAGTCCCTGTTGTATAATGAAAATGGTTTATTTAAGATGACCAGTTAACACTTGGAGGTGTTTTTTTATAAATGGATAGTATCAAGGCCATCCCCCTGGGAGGGGTTGGCGAAATTGGGAAAAATATGATGTTGATTGAGAAGGATGGAAGAATACTGATAATTGATGCAGGTGTAATGTTTCCGGAGGATGACCTTTTGGGAATTGATCTTGTTATACCTGACATTTCCTATCTGGTGGAAAATAAGGATAGGATCGATGGGATGGTCCTTACTCACGGCCACGAAGATCACATAGGGGCAATTCCCTATGTAATTGAAGATATTGACGTTCCAATTTATGGAACCAGGCTGGCCTTGGGGCTTGTTAAAGCAAAACTAAAGGAATTTGACTTATCAAAAGAGGTTAAGTTTAAAGAAGTTTCTCCCGGAACAAAAACAAAAATTGGGACTTTTGAAGTTGAATTAATTAGAGTTAACCACAGTATTGCAGATACATGTGCTCTGGCTATTCAAACCCCTTATGGGCCGATTATTTATGCCAGCGATTTTAAGTTTGACCAAACACCAGTAGATGGGATTGTGGTGGACTACCACAAACTCAGTGAATATGGGGATTCTGGGGTTCTTGCCCTGTTTTCTGACAGTACAAATGCGGAAAGGGAAGGTTTTACCCTGTCTGAAAGAGTTGTCGGAGAAAAAATTGATGATGTTTTTTCAACTGCCAGGGGAAGAATTATTGTAGCTACTTTTGCCTCAAACATCCACCGGATTCAACAGGTTTTTGATGCAGCAAAACGCTATCGCCGAAAGGTGGCAATTACGGGAAGAAGTATGATCCATAACTGCCAGATTGCTTCTGAACTGGGCTTTCTGGATATACCAAAAGATATTCTTGTTGAAATGAGAGATCTCCATAGCCTGGAACATGACAGGATTGCAATACTCACAACGGGGAGCCAGGGTGAACCAATGGCAGCTCTGACCCGGATGGCCAAAGGAGAACACCGCCAGGTTAATGTTTGTGAAGGTGATACTGTAATGGTTTCCGCCTCTCCAATCCCTGGCAACGAAAGACTGGTTGGGGAAACAATTAACAAGCTATACCGGTTGGGGGCTAATGTAGTATACCAGGCAATCTCTGGGGTTCACGTTTCCGGCCATGCCAGTCGAGAAGAACTCAAATTGATGTGTAACCTGGTCCGACCCCGTTATTTTATCCCTGTCCATGGAGAGTACCGCCACCTTTATCACCATGCTCAACTGGCAGAAAATATGGGGATTGAGAAGGATAAAATTTTCATTATGGAACCGGGAGCAGTTTTGGATTTAAATGGGGAAAGAGGAAAAATAAATGGCAATGTTGGTGTGGATAGGGTTCTGGTAGATGGTTTGGGAATTGGAGATGTTGGTACAGTAGTCTTAAGAGATCGAAGGCTTCTTTCCCAGGATGGAATCTTAATTGTAGTTATGACCATAGACAATAAAACCGGAGAGTTGGTTTCGGGGCCGGATATTGTTACCAGGGGCTTTGTTTACATGAGAGAATCCGAGGAATTAATTCAACAGGCCACAGAAATAGCGGAGAAAACCCTAAAAAAATGCTCGGACAATGGAATTAAGCAATGGTCCAGCATGAAAAACAGGATTCGTGATGCTTTAAGTGGGTTTGTCTACCAGAAAATTAAAAGGCGCCCAATGATCCTTCCAATAATTATGGAAGTATAGAGGGTTTGAGCCCCTCCCAAGTGAAAATAATGGGGGGGTTGCTCATTTTTTCTTGGAAAATATTCTTCCCTTCCGGGACCCATTGGCTTTTTCTTTGAAAAGATAACCCCAAATTATTGTTATTGTTAAAGGATTTGGTTCTCCGAGCATAGAAGGAAATAGAGTAGAAGTTCAGGCGGAATAGGATGGAGGAGGGTTCGGGGCTTGTCGTACTATATGGTTTTGGAATTATTAGGGGGCGTCGGCCTCTTTATTTTCGGGATGCGGCAAATGGGAGAGGGTCTCCAGAAAACGGCTGGGGACAAGTTACAACGATTTATTGAACTTTTAACCTCAAACCCTTTAGCGGGTGTTCTGGTGGGGGCAGGGGTTACTGCCATAATTCAGAGCAGTAGTGCTACCACAATTATGACGGTAGGATTTGTCAATGCTGGCCTGATGACCTTGCGCCAGGCTGTAGGGATAATTATGGGAGCTAACATTGGGACCACAATTACTGCCCAGCTGATTGCCTTTAATCTGGGAGGGTTTGCTCTTCCCGCAATTGCCCTGGGAGCTTTCCTTTTATTTTTCACCAAGCAAAAAAGATTTAAGCAATTTGGCCAGGTGGTTTTTGGTTTTGGTATGTTATTTTTAGGGATGACTGTCATGCAGTCTTCTATGGCTCCCCTGTCCGAATCCGATGCCTTCCGGGAATTTTTTGCTACATTCGGGGCGATCCCCCTTCTGGGAATTTTTGTCGGAGCCATGACTACTGCTCTTGTCCAGAGCAGTAGTGCAACAATAGGTATTTTGATCAGCCTTGCTTCCGTTGGGGCAATTGACTTTTCTGTTGCCATTCCCATTCTTTTGGGCGATAATATAGGAACTACTTTTACGGCCCTTTTATCCAGTCTTGGGACAAAATTATCTGCCCGACGGGCGGCTGTTGCTCACATGGTTTTTAATGTCCTGGGGACTGGAGTTTTTATTCTCATTTTTTACCTTGTTCCGGGATTTTCCGGGTATCTGGAAGCTTTTTTCCAAAACATTGCGGATTATTTTGGGCATTCATGGAATGTGCAGCGGTTAATTGCTAATACCCATACCGCTTTTAACTTA
Organism: Halobacteroidaceae bacterium; assembly: GCA_003550445.1. Lineage (GTDB taxonomy): Bacteria > Bacillota > Halanaerobiia > B1SED10-174 > B1SED10-174 > T1SED10-26. Next base: position 592 of record PUKG01000023.1, on the reverse strand, counting down.
ACAAATACCCTTATCTGGTTTCCCTTTATTGCTTTCCTTACCAACCTTGTAATAAGGCTGGTTCCAGGAAAAGAAGATATTTTACACAAAGGGCCGATTTATCTTGATGAAAGGATGCTTAAAACTCCTGTTGTTGCTTTGGAACAGGCTCATAAAGAATTATTGCGAATGGCTGACCTTGCTTATGTAAATGTTGGTGATTCCCGAAGGATTTTTATGGATGATGAAGAGAACCTGATGGATAATTTTTATGAAAGAGAAGAGGCTATTGATGCTCTGGAAACCGCAATTACCGATTACCTGGCAAAGCTTTCCCGGCAACCAATGGATGAAATTTATTCCAACAGGTTAAACAACTATTTTCATCTTATAAATGATATTGAAAGAATTGGGGATCATGCTGAGAATATTGTGGAACTGGCAGAATACAAGATGGAAAACAAGCTGCCTTTTTCGGAAAAAGCTATTGGCGAGCTGAATAACATGTTTGACCGGGTTATGCAGACCATTGATGAGGGAATTAAATCTCTAAGTACCGGTGATCTGGAAACTGCTGTCAAGGTTCTTCGCTTTGAAGATGAGGTTGATGATC
>PUKG01000139.1 GCA_003550445.1 Halobacteroidaceae bacterium | reverse complement strand
CCCATTGAAATGGGAACCTGGGGAGTAATATCAATTTCTGAACACCCAAAAAGCATATTTATCACAACCCGTGTTTTTGCAGAGCTTTAATAAAATCCATTCCACTGTCAGAAGGCATTACCTTTGCCCGCAGGTTGTATCCTTTATCTGCAATGGCCCGGTAAATGGGGGCCTGGTCTTCGGCAACGGCTATGGAACGTGTAATATGCTTTGGCTTCGTTCCCGGAATAGTCGCCTGGTTACCCACGATAACCTCTTTTGGTTCCGCTCCTTTTTCAATTAGTTCCAGGGCATCGGAAGGAAATTTGGCAACTATCATAACTTTTTCCTTTTGTGCTTTTTCGGATTGGAGATACTCAATTGCTTCATCGACTCCCAGCACAGAGGTTTTTACCCCCCGGGCAGCATTGGGTAGAAGTTGTTTTTGGATTGGATCGTTGGCCACCTTATCATTTACTACTACAATGTGGTCTGCTCCCAGATAACTAACCCAGGCAACAGTAACCTGGCCGTGAATTAAACGATTATCAATACGCATGTGAATCAAAGGCATCTTTTTTCCCCCTTTATTCTTTTTTCATAACATCTGACATGATTTGAACGCTTTGAGTGGTTAGTTCTTTACAACTTCCTGCTAATTCTTTTAAACTGGATGATGATCTCATATTGGTAATTTCCAAAAGTACAGGTAGATTTACACCTGTAACGACTTCAATGGGAGGGTTTTCTGATTCCAGTAAATAGGCAGAGGCATTTGCAGGGGTTCCCCCAAAGAGGTCAGCCATTATTAGAACCCCGTCGGGAGTATCCAGTTCAAGGGCGGCATTTTTTAATTTTTCCCGGTAATCTTCGGGACCCATTTCGGGTTCCAGAGCAAGGGCCGTAATTTTTTCCTGTGGGCCCATAATCATTTCCAGGGCATCTAAAAAGCCTGCCGCTAATTGTCCGTGGGAAGCAATAATTATTCCTACCATTATTTTCACCCCAAAGCTAAAATTGGGGTAGAGGCGCCGCCCCTACCCCTTGAGTTTTTTAAAGTATTCCGATAAGGCTTCCACCGAAGGCAATTACGATTAGAGCCAGAAGCACCTTGATGGGAGACCACTTAAGCGGGCCTCTCAAAAGCCAGTAGGCCAGGGCAACAAGCAGAACAGGAATTAAATAGGGAAGGAGCTGGTCTAGAACATCCTGAACGGCAACAACCTGCTCCGTTAATTCACCCTCGACCTCAACGGTTTCCGTGTATTCAAGGGGGGTTGTTACTCCCGAGAGAATACTTGGAACAAAACCACCGATAACCGTTAAACCGAGGATTGTAGCCCCTGTTGTTAACCTGTCCATGGTGCCGCCAGCAGCGGTATCCTGGACTATGTCGGCACCTCTACGGTAACCCTGCCAGAAGAGGTAGATTTTTACTCCGATACCCCAGAAGAGGCCGAATAGGATCATCAGCCAGAAACCACCCATGCTGCCTCCCAGGGCAAGGGAAGCGGCAAAAACACCGATTATCGGGCGGGTTAAAATGGCAAAAAGGGTATCTCCAATTCCAGCAAGGGGCCCCATAAGACCCACCTTGAGACTGTCAACAGCTTCGCCTTCTGCCCCCTGTTCTTCAAGGGCAGTTGCAGCACCAATAATACCTGCCCCCATTGGGGGGTGGGTATTGAAAAAGTTCAAATGACGCTGTAAGGCCAACTTAAGATCTTCCTTGGTTTCATTTACCTTTTCCAGGATGGGCATTATACTCCAGGCAAAGCCCAGGGCCTGCATCCTTTCATAGTTCCAGGACCACTGGAAGGTGAACATGTACCGTAACAGGACACGCCAAACATCTCTTTTAGTTACTTTTTTCTCGTTGTTATTAGGCACTTGCCTCACCTTCTTTCATGTGGGAATAGAGGGCGGCCAGTGCTGCACCGGCTATGGCAAGACCGATTACCGGTACTTCCAGGTAAGCGAAGAGGATGAAACCAATAACCAGAAACGGCCAGTACTTTTTAACCGGCAGCATGCTTAACAGTAGGGCAAAACCGAGGGCGGGAAGGACTGCTCCAGTTGTGGAAATGGCATCCTGGAACCATTCGGGGATCCATTCCATAAAGCGCTGAACAGGTCCTGCTCCCAGCCAGATAGCGAGAAATACTGGGATACCTCTGGTTAAGCCCCAGGGTAACTGCCCTAATAGGTGCATTAGGGTAACTCCCCGGAAATTTTCATCTTCAACGTACTTGTCTGCACCGTGGATAAATACAGTAGTTATTGCGCGACCAAAGACGTCAAGCTGGGTCATGAGAAGGGCGGCGGGCACAGCAATTGTCAAACCTGTGGCCATGGCGGATTCCACGTTTCCGTCATAGGCCAGGGCTCCGAATGCCGTCCCCAGAATCGCCCCTGTTAAGAAGTCCGGAATAGTTGCACCACCATAAGTATGCATACCCAGGGAAACAATCATCAGGGTTCCACCTACAGCCAGGCCAAGGGGAACGTTTCCGACAATCATTCCCGTTACTGCCCCGGCAACAATGGGTTCGTGGAAGCTGATATTTGGGGCCAGCATTACGACAATGGCAATGTAGGCCCATAATCCCAGGACCAGTGCTGTCCCTATGCCATAGGGAGAGACAACTTCTTCCATGTCACTACCTCCTTTAAAAAAGATAATAAATCCACAGAACTACCCCAGCAAACGCACAATTTAAGGGAAAACCACCTCCTTAATTATCTTTCCAGGTAAAAGAAAAACTTGTATCGGTCAGCCCGGTAAAAAGAACGAACAAATTCGAAAGGCTGACCCTGTTCAGTATATGTTAATCTTTCGCGCAAAAAAACAGGGTTCCCGGTTTTTATTCCCAAAAATTCTGCTTCCTTTTTCTCAACTGCAACGGCTTCCAGGGTTTCCCGGGCCCGGCCCAGAGAAAGGTTGAATTTTTCCCGGAGAAGGTTATAAAGGGACCCGTGTTCCAGGTCGGTTTCTTTTAATCCCGGAAACAAGGGATAAGGGAGACATGAAATCTCCCGGGCCATGGGCTCATTGTTTGCCAGGCGAAGCCTTTCAATTAAATAAATTTTTTCTCCCTGGAGGAGGTTCAAATCTTCTCTAACCTGGAGGTCAGGAGTTTCAATGGCAAAGGATAAAAGAAGGGTTGCTGGTTTTAAACCGCGGCTTTTCATGTCCTCGGTGAAACTTGTCAGGTGAAATAAGCCCTGATTAATTTTTGTTTGGGCAACAAAGGTTCCGAGGCCTCGTTTGCGAACCAGGATCCCTTTATTAACAAGGGCGTTTGTTGCATGGCGAACTGTAAGACGGTTAATATCTAAAGTTTTTGCCAGTTCCCTTTCTGAAGGTAGTTTGTCGCCTGGTTTCAGGCGCCCTTCTTCTATAGCTTTTTGGATCATTTTTTGTAATTGGAAATATAATGGTGCGGGAAGAGTAGGGTCAAGGGGATATTTTGTTTGCGAACCCGAAAAAACCATTAGATCCCCTCCTGTGGACTAGTGGTATAGACCACCAGGTTTTAATAAAATGTTTCGCTACCGGGGAAAAAATTCCTTCAGAAAATGAGTGGATAATTCAATTCCCCTTGAAGAGTTGTGATATAATATTCATTAAGGAATTTTTCATAAAAAAGATTATATAAAGTGGAAGAAAAGTTTTTTGGAGTTGAAATTGTCAGGCAGGGGGAGCAGACCTTGATGAGAAATGAAAAAATAAAGGCAATTGCCATTGACCTTGACGGGACTCTACTGGATTCCCGACAAAGGATTAGTGAATATACAAAAAAAGTTTTGGAAGAATGCAAAAATAGGGGTATCAAACTCGTTATAGCTACTGGCCGAAACCATTTTTCGGCTCGGAAGTTGGGTGAGGGAATTGAAGGAGTTTCCTTTGTAAGCAATAACGGGAGTCTTATAGTTGATGAAAAAGGGGAAATCCTAAGGGAAAGGGAAATTTCTGGGGAAACCACCAGGGAAATACTAAAAAAAGCAAGGAAGTCGGAAAGCTTTATTATTTCCTTGTCTCTCCCGACAGGTTATTAATGCCTCCCGCAAGAAAAGGTCTCTGCAAACCCCTTATTAAGCACCTTTTTAGCTGGAAAGGTTTTATGGAGTACCTGGATAACAGGAAAATTGTTCCCAGGGTAAAAACGAGAAATATTGAAGAATATCTAACCCAGAACAACTTTAAGGTTCAGAAAATAAATTTCCT
>PUKG01000298.1 GCA_003550445.1 Halobacteroidaceae bacterium | reverse complement strand
GCAGCAGACTGCCGCCCTTTTGGGAATTGGGTTGGGGGTTCTTGTTGCCCTGTACAGGTACCATGTTGTAAGCGAATTTTTACAGGAAACCTTCTTGCTTCCTCCGGTTTTGGGAAATGTTATTGCCTTTGTTCTGATAACAATGGTAATAAGTGCCCTGATAAACCTGCTTGGTTTTGTTTTACAAAAATTAACCAAAATTCTTTTCCTCGCAGTTATTGATAGTATAGGGGGAGCCGGTTTGGGACTTGTCAAAGGTGGAATTGTTATTTACCTTCTGCTCCTTGTTCTTTCTCGTGTTCCTTACGAAATTTTAGTTGATCATTTAGAAGCTTCCCGGTTGGCCAGGGATTTTCTTGAATTAACCCCATTTGTCCAGGAAAACCTTGATCGTTTTTTCCAGAACAATGACCAGTTTTTTTAGGAGGCCCAGGCATGAATAATATTAGAGCGGGGTGGCACCTGGATGAGATCGCTAATCTCCTGGAATTACAGGGTGCAAACCCTCATAAAATAAGGGCTTTTCGTAGGGCTGCTCGAAAACTGACTTCTCTGTCGAACCCCATAGATGAGTGTGAATTAGAATCCATCCCGGGAATCGGAAAAACCATTGCTGAAGAGGTTCGGAATTTTTTAAAGAATGGAGAAACACCCCTTTTAAGAACTCTAAAAGAAAAAATCCCCGAAGGGGTCCTGGAAATTTTGAAAATTCCGGGGGTAGATTTAAAAACCGTTTCCCGGATCTATAGGTCGGGGGAAATAGACAGCAAAGAAAATTTAAGGGAAATTATAAAAAAAAGAGAGTTTAGAAAAATCCCCGGGATTGGAGCTAAGGTTGAGAAAGATATCAAAGATTTTCTTAAGCAAGCCAAGGAAGGGCCGCCCTTCCTTTTATCTTTAGTAGAGAAGGAAGCAGAAAAAATAAAAAATAGGATTGAATCCACCTCTTCTGTAGAGAAGGCTGAATTAACCTACCAGGTAAGGAGAGGAGATAAACTTGTTGAAGAAGCAACTTTCCTAATTAAAACGAGGAACCCTGAACAGGTAAAAAAAGAAATTCCCTTAATACCACTGATTAAAGATTTCTTTTCCCTGGAAGATCAATCCTTTATGGTTACCCTTCCAGGGGGAATCCCGGCTAGGTTTTTTCTGGTTGCTCCAGAAAAATTTGTTGTTCGGTTGGTCCAGACAACGGGCCCTGAACTTCACTGGGAAAATCTTTGTGATAAAGCCAGGGAAAGTGGTTATGAATTGACTTCAGAGGGGTTAAATAAGTGGGGAGAAGAGGTTATACTTTCAAAGGAAGAGGACCTTTATGAAAAACTGGGCCTTCCTTTTCTCCCGCCCCCAATGAGAAACCGTTTTTTTGAAGAAAAAAACCTTGAAAAAGTAACGGGGATTGTGAAATCTTCTGATATTAAGGGGGATTTTCATCTCCACACTAACTGGAGTGATGGAGGCTCAACAATTGAGGAAATGGCTAAAAAAGCCGAGGAATTGGGCTATGAATACCTGGTTGTAACCGATCATTCAATGGCCCTTGAATTTGCTGGGGGCATGAGCCTGGCCGCTTTACAGGAACAAATGGAATATATTGATAGGTTTAATGAAAATAGGGGGATGAAATATATTCTCAAGGGAATTGAAGCAGATATTGAAATGGACGGATCTCTGGATGTTCCCCAAAGATTTTTGGAAAAAATGGACTGGGTTATTGCTTCAGTCCATAGAGGATTAAACCTTCCCAGGAAAGAGATGACCAGAAGGTTAAAAAAGGCGGTTTCCAACCCATTAGTTCAGGTTTTAGGACATCCAACCTGCAGTCTCTACCCGGAAAGAGAAGGAATAAATTTTGATATCAAGGAAGTTTTTTCTCAGGCTTCCCAATCCGGGACAGCAATGGAAATTAATGGAGCTCCTGACAGAAGGGATCTTAACGAGGAATTAATCCGGGCTGCCCTTGAGTTTGACCTGGAATTCTGCCTTGGAAGTGATGCTCATAATGATCAGAACATGGAATATATAAAATACGCTTTGATTGAAGCTCAGAGGGCAGGCTTAACCCGGGAAAAGATAATTAATACCAGGAAAATTGAAGATTTACCGGGGATCAAACTTACCCGGACAGGCGGTGAATAAGAATGGAAAAACATACCCTTGAAAAACTGGAATATGGGAAAATCACAAAAAAATTAAAAGAGAAAACAGCCACTGAACTGGGAGCAGAAAAAGCAATAAACCTTGAACCCGAAAGGGAAATAGAAAAAATTACCCTGAATATTAAAGAATCAGCTCAGGCCCTCGAACTTTTATCACTAAATGGTCCAATCCCCTTCGGAGGAATTAAGGATATCCGGAAGGCTTTAAAAAGGGCAGAAAAGGGTCAGGTTCTGGATGTAGAAGACATTGTAAAAATTTCTCTCTCCCTTTATGGTTTTAAACAGATAAAAAAATATTTTCAAAAATACGCTGAAGAAGGCTGGTCTTTTCCGACCTTGGAAGAATATGAAAAAGAGATTGGAGATTTTTCAGCCCTGGAAAAAAGGATAAATGAAATAGTGGATAATTATGGAGAAATCAGGGATGATGCTTCCCCCAGGTTAAATTCAATCCGCCGGGAGAAGAAAGTGATTGCCCAACGTATCCGGGAAAAGATGGATTCTTATCTCCAAAACACCAAACTCGATAAAGTAATCCAGGAGTCAGTAATAACCATTAGGGGAGACAGGTTTGTAATACCGGTAAAAGCGGATAAGAAAGGCTCCCTTCCAGGAATAATCCATGATCGTTCTGCCAGCGGGCAAACAGTCTTTGTTGAGCCTCAAGCAGTGGTTGAGATGAATAATAAGCTAGGGACTTTGGGAAGGGAAGAGGAAGCCGAAATTTACCGGATTTTGAAGGAAATTTCCGGGATAATAGCCGAGAGAAGTTCCGAGGTTTTGCAAGGGCTGGAATCAGCAGCGCACCTGGATTTTGTTATGGCTAAAGCCCATCTTGGGCAGGAGTATAATTGCTCTGAACCCCAGTTAAACGATAAGGGACCAATTAAACTCAAGGAAGCAAGGCACCCACTTTTGCCAGCTAATGAAGTGGTCCCAATAGATGTATCCCTGGGAGCGGATTTTAATACTCTTGTAATTACCGGCCCCAATACGGGAGGGAAAACTGTTACCCTAAAAACCGTAGGGCTGTTATGTTTGATGGCCCAATCAGGTCTTTTAATTCCTGTAGATAAAGGAAGTGAGATCGGGGTCTTTTCCGGGATTTTTGCAGACATTGGAGATGAACAGAGTATCGAACAGAGCCTTAGTACTTTTTCTTCCCACTTAACACAGATTGTTAGGCTTTTGAAAAATGCCCAAAAAGGGGATTTGGTTCTCTTAGATGAAGTGGGTGCCGGGACAGACCCTGAAGAGGGGGCGGCACTGGCAATGGCTCTTCTCCAACACCTTCACAACAAGGGAATTTTGACAGTTGCCACAACTCACTATACTGAACTGAAGGCTTTTGCCTATACCAATGAAGGAATTGAAAACGCAGCAGTGGAATTTGACGTTGAAACCCTTTCTCCAACTTATCGGTTGATGATTGGAGTTCCCGGTCGAAGTAATGCCCTGGCCATTGCCGCCCGCCTGGGCCTGGGTGAAGAGATTATCAACCAGGCCAGGGGCTTTATCGGCGAACAACGATCAAATGTTGAAGGAATGATCAGCCGGATTGAAAAAGAGGAGTATGCTATCCTGGAAAAAAAAGAAGCCTTACAGGCTGAAAAAGAAAACCTTGAAGAGGAACTGGAGGAAATAAAAAGAGAAAGGTCAGCGCTGGCAGAAAAACAGGAAAAAATGATCCGGGATTTTTCTCGCCAGGCTGAAGAAATTATTAAAGAAATAAAAGAAGAGGGTAGCAAACTATTAAAAGAGATAAGGAAACATTCCGGACCTGTAGGTGACAGGATGGCGAATGAGTTTAACCTTGCTTTAAAAGCCCAGGAGGAAAAAATAAGAAAATTAACCAAGGATGAAGAAGAAATCAAGAAGAAAAGAAAACCCCTACAGGTAAGTCCTGGAGAAAGAGTTAAAATTGCTTCCCTCAATCAGGAAGGTATTGTAATAAGCGAAAGTGAAGAGAAAGTTAATGTCCAGGCAGGGGTAATGAAAATTTGGGTTGAAAAAACAGATCTTCTTCCGGTAAAAGAAGAAGGGGTTTCTTCCCCCAG
>PUKG01000121.1 GCA_003550445.1 Halobacteroidaceae bacterium | reverse complement strand
TCTTTCTCCGGGTTCTAAAAGCATAAAATCGGTTTCGGAATCTAACCTATTTAATAGTTCCAATAATTCGCGAGCTTCTTCCTGCCTGATTTCCCTTATTTTCATTTTCCTTCTCCTCCGGTCAGGTGTCTAACGGAAAATGCAGAACCCTTTTTTCAGTGTCACCGGTATTATTAACCCATTTATTTTCTCAATTTGAGTTCCTTATTTTCTTTCCCGGCAAAATCCTTTAAAAGCCCCTTTAATATTCTATTCCTGCCCTTTAAATCATCTTTCCCTATTCCCTTTTCCCCAATTTCTTTTTCTGCTTCCTCCAGAGCCTTCCCCAGGTTATCCAGGCAGAGTAGGGCAGCGGCCAGACAGAAGAAACTTTTGCTCCTTCCTTCATCAAAACCATCCAAAAAGGTTTCCAGGAATTCAATTCGCTGTTTTTGTTGGGCCAAAAATCTTTCCAGGCCATATTCCCGAATATTGTTATTATTTGGCTCGACTTTTTGGTGGGAAATAAAGGAATCCTTTTCAAAGGTTTCCCTACTGAATTTTGCACAGGGGTATTCTAAACACTCTCCACAGACTTCCAGGCCTTTTTCCTTAAAACAACAGTTTATTATGGAACAGGATGGATGTTTGTTCGCAAAATCCTCGCCGAAACAACCCGGGCATCGCGAAGAACCATGGGTGTAAAAGCGGGGACACAATCCACAATCAAGTCCACAACACCCAAGGGTAGGGAACCCTTTGGTCAAAGTTAACACCTCTTCCCTAAAGCCGACACTGCTTAAAATTTACTGTACGGCATCATTTAAAGCTTCTTCAATTGCCTTTAAAACTATAACACTGCTATAGGTAGCCCCTGATATTACATCAACTTTTAAGGATTGTGCTTCTATTACTCGGCCTAAAATTTCCTCGGCACCATATCCAGGCCCATGCCGATGGTTGATCAGGTTTATTCCAGTTACCCTTTCTCCTTCAACAGTTACTTCAACCTCGGCAGCAACGGGGAAACTACTGAATTCACCCTGATAGGTTCCGGCTATTAAAGAAGAAAAATCAATATCAATTATGGGTAACTCCACCAATTCATCCATGTTCTTTTCAATACTCCGGAAAACCCCGATCCCAACAACCCCCAGGCCAACAACTACAATAGCAATAATTGCCACAATATTTAAAAACCCTTTTTGCTTTCTCATTTCCCTTCCCCTCTCAAAAAGTCTTATCTCCAAAAAGTTTTTGGGTCAATTTAAAACTGGTTGCTGAGATTTTTAATACATTTGCTGATAGATTCTTCCCGCACTTTTCCATACCAGAAAACAACTTCCTTTCCTTTTACCTTTGCCCCCTTATTTTTACAGATTTTTTCCATTTGCCCCAGGGTCCTTTTTCCCCCTGTCCAGGAAAACGGGAGCTGTTTTGTAACAAAAAGGGACACCTCTTTCCCCTCCAGAGAAGTGATGTGGTTATTTAAGTAGGCTTCCATGGGAACAGCAAGAGAAAAGGCCTGCACGGGGGAGCCAAAAATAACCTTATCAAAATCCTCTATTCCGGGGATGTTTAGCATCCTGACATCCTTATCACCAGGTTTAACATCACCTTCAATAGTAACACGATCAAGGACCACTGAATGCCCTTTTTGCTCAAGGTTTCCTTTTAATCGGGAAGCAACCTCAAAAGTATTTCCTGTTTTGGAGTAAACAATAATTCCAATATTCATCTAATTTCCCCCTTAATACTATTTTTTCATTGCCCGTTCCTTTAGTTCTGCCGGCATCTTTTCAATTGCATACCGGAGAGCGGTTCTGGGCATTTGTTTTTTATTTTCCATTACGTAATTAAAAACCTGGGTCTGTTGAGATTGGCTGGCTACTTTCAATAACCACCCGTAACCCTTTTGAACAAGATCATCGGTATCTTCGAGCAAACTATCACTTATTGTTAATATTTCCTGTAAAAACTAACCCTTTCTCGCAGGGATAATTAATGTTACAGCAGCCCCCCTCTTTACCCAACGGTTTTTGGAGCCGGTCCATTCTTTCAGGTTGGATAAAAACCCCGGAAAAGTTTCAATAAAGGTTCCAATGGTGTGGTTACAGAGAATGTCACAGGTAGCCCAATTGTTCACGTAGTTTCCCAGCCATTTTTCAAAAATGTAGAAATCATCTGGTTTGTAATTATCCCGAAGATAATAAGACCAATTACAGGCGACAAAGGATTCCTCTAAAAAACCCGGCTTTAAAAGTTCTTCGCATAACTGGAAAACTTGTTTTTTCGAGATATTACTAATTTCCTGGAAAAAATTTCGGGAAATTTTTGTGACAATGCTGGTTTTAACCCCATATACTTCAACTTTTTCCTTAAAAAAATTTTGCGCAGAATTTTTTGTTTTTTCTTCAATGTTATTACTCAATTCTTCTCTCAATTGCCCCAAAATATCCATTGCTTCCTCCCCAAAACAAATTTTCCTATTTCTATAGCTTCATAAATTCATCTCTAACCTCCCGGGGAGTTTTTTCCAGGGCATAACGAAAGGTAACCCGGGGTAAATCTTTCACGTTGTTTTTCAGGTATAATAACACTTCGTCAGGATAGCTCAAGTACGCATATTTTAGAAGCCAGCCAACACCCTTTTGGACATGATATTCCCCATCGTTTTGCAGATTTTCAACAACCTTCAATACCTTTTCCATTGGAAAATTAACCCGGAAACTCCTCCCAGATTCCAGTAAAGAAACAGGTGCAGCCCTTCTGACATATGTTTTATTTGATTTGGTCCACTCCAGAACCCGGGAAAACAACTGTGGGTATTTTTCTACCATGGGATTTAAAACTCTATAGCAGAACACATCACACTGCCCCCAGGTTTTTATGTTATTATGTAGCCATTTATCATAATAATGCCAGAATTCCATGGGATAAAATTTCCTTCTTTTAATCCAGGTTGTAACCAGCCAGAAAACACTCCAATCCCCGCTGCAAACCAAAAAATCTAATACCTTAATTAATTGATTCTTTTCCGGAGGAAGTTTGGGATAAACCCTTTGCGAAATTTTATTCATTGCCCGGGGATCTTCAAGATCATGCTTATTAAATTCATCTCTAATTAAATCAAGTATCTTCTGTTGCAAACTCCATTACCTTCCTTTAAACCGGGAACTAAATTTTTCAATATTTTTTTATTACCTCAGGTTTTCCCAGTTTATTCAAATTTGTGCTATTCTTTGCTTAATTATATCCCTTTTTCCGGCTTAATTCAATAAATGTTTAAAGTGGAAATTGCAGAGATAAGGATTAATATCTTTTCTTTTTATTCCAAAATTATGCAGATTTGTCCCCTGAAAAAATGGGTTTAGAAAAAAAGATAAAAAATCAAGGGAAAACCTCCTTCCTGCCGAATAAAGGGTTGTAACCATTAATCCAATTTATATTCCAGGGAAGAACAATTTGGGGTGAAATTATTTTCCCTGCCCTTCCCAAAACCTTAAAAGGAGTGAAAAAATGGAAGTTATTTACCGGGGAAAAACCAAGGATGTTTATGATAAGGGAGACGGAAATTATTTATTAAAATTCAAAGACGATGTAACGGGGACCGAGGGGGTTTTTGATCCCGGAGCCAATACCGTTGGATTATCCATCGAAGGCGCCGGAAAAGCCGGTTTACGGCTTACCAAGTTTTTCTTTGAGAAAATCAATTCCGCGGGAATACCAACCCATTTTGTTGATGCAGATATTAAAAACTCCACCATGACGGTAAAACCCGCTGAGGTTTTCGGCAAAGGAGTAGAGGTTATTATCCGGTACAGGGCCGTGGGAAGTTTTTATAGAAGGTACGGGATGTACTGCACCGAAGGCCAAAAACTGGATTCCTACGTCGAAGTTACCCTAAAGGATGACGACCGGAATGATCCTTTGATTACCGACGATGCCTTGGAAATGCTGGAGATTATGACCAAGGATGAATACAGGGTTTTAAAAGAACTCACCCAAAAAATTGGAGCAATCGTCAAACAAGAACTGGCAAAAAAAGACCTGGAACTATTTGATATAAAGTTTGAATTTGGAAGAATTGGATCAGAAGGAACCATCGCCTTAATCGATGAAATTTCCGGGGGTAATATGCGCGCCTTTAAAGGAGACCGCCAGGTAGAACCCCTGGAACTTGAAGAAATAATGTTGAGTGAAGGTTAAGAATCTATTCCCACAGGTTAAATAGATTTTTTTGGGCTTCTTAAAATTTTT
>PUKG01000044.1 GCA_003550445.1 Halobacteroidaceae bacterium | reverse complement strand
GGGGAAGAAAAGGGGAACACCAGCAAATCCTTGACCAGGCTCGGCGGGATGGCTTTGTCAGGGTCAGGGTTGACGGAGAAGTTTTATCCCTTGATGAAGAAATTAAACTGGAAAAAAACATCAAGCACAACATTGAGGTAGTTGTTGACCGGATAATTATCAAAGAAGGTATTCGAGAAAGACTTGCTGATTCCCTGGAGACTTCTCTCCATATAGGACAGGGAATTGTTGTCATTGAAAGGGATGGAGAAGAGGATATAATCCTCAGTGAAAAGTTTGCCTGCATCCAATGTGGAATTGATATTGAAGAGTTAACCCCCCGCCTTTTTTCTTTCAACAGCCCTTTTGGAGCCTGTAATTACTGTGATGGACTGGGTGAGATGCACGAGTTTTCTTCCGACCTGGTTCTTGACAGGGACCTATCCCTTGCCCAGGGAGCAATAAGGCCATGGCGGAATTCTTCAAGTCGTTATATTGAACAGCTCCAGGAAGCCGCTGCAACCGCCCTCGGGATTTCTATGAAAACCCCATTGGTAGATGTTCCGGAAGAAAAAATTGAAAAAATCCTTTACGGTCTTGATGAAAAAATTTCTTTTCGCTATACAAACCGCTGGGGTAGAACTCGCCAGCACAACACCTATTTCCGGGGTATAATTAATTACCTTCGTCGGAGACTGGAGGAAACAGGGTCAGACGGAGTTAAGGATTCCCTTGATCAGTTCATGGAAAGAAATCCCTGCCCCCGCTGCAAGGGAGATCGCCTGCGTCCTGAAGCCTTGGCTGTTACTGTTGGGGGAATTTCTATAATGGATATTACCCGGATGGCAGTCGATAAATCCTTTGGTTTTTTTGCTTCCCTTAAACTTGGAAGCCGGGATGAGATGATTGCCAGGGAAATAATTAAAGAAATAAAAACGAGGCTTTCCTTTTTGATTAATGTCGGCCTTGAATACCTTTCCTTGAGCCGAAAAGCCGGTACTCTTTCGGGCGGGGAAGCCCAGAGGATCCGTCTTGCCACACAGATAGGTTCTCAACTGGTTGGGGTCCTTTATATTCTAGATGAACCATCTATTGGCCTCCATCAAAGGGATAATAACCGGTTAATTAATATGCTCCAGGAACTCCGGGACCTTGGTAACACGGTTATTATTGTTGAGCATGACGAAGAAACCATTAGATCCGCTGACCACGTAATTGATATAGGACCCGGGGCCGGACGCCATGGGGGAGAAGTTGTTGCCCAGGGGACTCCTGATCAGATTTCCCAAAACAAAAAATCCCTGACGGGGGATTACCTTGCCAGAAGAAAGAAGATTGCTGTCCCAACAGAAAGGTATTTACCAAACGGGAAATTTGTGGAGATAAAAGGAGCAAGGCAACATAACCTGAAAAATATTGATGTAGCTATTCCCCTTGGGACTTTCACATGTGTTACCGGTGTTTCAGGTTCAGGAAAATCGACCCTTGTAAACGAAATCCTGCATAGGGCTTTAATGCGCCATTTTTATAACTCCCTGGACAGACCTGGAGACCACGATAAAATAGAAGGACTGGAAAACCTGGATAAGGTAGTTACCATTGACCAATCCCCAATCGGGAGAACCCCCCGCTCCAATCCCGCCACTTACACTAAGGTTTTTGACCATATCCGGGAACTTTTTTCTCAAACAGCCGAAGCACGGCGTAGGGGCTACAACAAAGGCAGGTTCAGTTTTAATGTGAAGGGGGGGCGCTGTGAAGCCTGCAGGGGAGATGGGATAATTAAGATTGAAATGCATTTTCTCCCCGATGTTTACGTTCCCTGCGAGGTATGCGGTGGGGCCCGTTATAACCGGGAAACCCTGGAAATAAAGTACAAAGGAAAAACCATTGCCCAGGTCCTGGACATGATTGTTGAAGAAGCCCTGGAGTTTTTTGGCAACATTCCTCCTATAAAAAGGCGCCTGCAAACAATGAATGATGTGGGTCTTGGCTATATTCGACTGGGCCAGCCCGCAACAACCCTTTCGGGGGGAGAAGCCCAGCGGGTTAAAATTTCCTCTGAATTATGCAAAAAAAGTACGGGAAAAACCTTATATATCCTTGATGAACCTACAACCGGCCTTCATTTTGCAGATATTAAGAACCTGCTTTCTGTTCTTTCCCGGTTGCGGCAGGGGGGGAATACAGTAATTGTAATAGAGCACAACCTGGATGTAGTTAAAAGCGCTGATTATCTGATCGACCTTGGCCCTGAAGGGGGAGAAAAGGGTGGTTATGTTATTGCTACCGGGACTCCTGAGGCTGTTTCCCGGGTCAAAGAGTCATACACAGGGCAGTTTTTAAGCCCCCTGCTTAACGTTGAACAATCAGGGGTTGAAGCGGGAAACTGAAAAGGACCAAAAGGTCCTTTTTGGTTTTTAAGTCAAAAGTTGCCCCGGTAATTTTAGGAGAAGGAAAAAGGGAATAAAAAACGAAGGGAAAGGAAGAACTAAAAAAAGCAGGTGGGAAAATGAAATTAACTGACAGGTTTTCCGAAAAGGAGAAAAAACGTTTTAACCGCTGGCTTGCTCAAAACAGAAAAGAAGCAGTAAAAACCGGTTTTATTATTGGTTTTCACTTTTTTCTGGGTTTTTTACTGGGGTGGTTTTTGTTTTTTGGCCCCCTTGAAATTGATAATTCACTGGTCCAGTTTCTCGGAGGCCTTATTGTTGGTATTATCAATCTTTCCTTAACTACCAGGCAGAAATTTCTTTCTATTATCGGTAGAAAAAAGGAAGCGGCCAGGCTGGAAAAAAACCTTCGCCTGGGGCGACGGGGAGTTATCGGAGTATTTCTTGTGTTGATAATTCTTCAGATGTACCTTTTGGGGATTTTTCCGCCTTTTAGGGCAGATTCCGAGGTTAACTTCAACCGGATGCTCAGGGTTTTACGATCGAATTATGCCTACGAGGTTGACTGGGATAGCCTGGAAAATGAATATCGACCTCTCTTTGCTGAAAGCAGCTTTCCCGAGGAATTTTATCCCCTGGCAAAAAGTTTCCTCGGGGAATTAAATGATCCCGGAGTTGGGATTTTTAGCGATAATCTTCCAACCGAGGACCGCTGGCTTGGCCTGGTCAGGAAAATTGAAGGACAGGCCCTTGTAGTATGGGTAAGGCCGGGTGCGGACTTTGAGGGACTGGAACCGGGGGCGAGGATTTTAGAAAGGGAGGGGATTGAGGCCTCGGAATTTGTGGAAGAAATTCCTTCTCGGGAGATAGGGGCTTCTTCTCCCCAGTTAATTGAATATAATAGATATTCCCGGTTATTAACCCTGGGGGTAGATGAAGAAGTAGAAATTGTATATGAAACTCCAGAAGGAGAAATTATTTCCCAAACAATTTACTGGGATGAAGATTTTTATGGAGAGGGAGAGGATACTCCCTATCTGCAGGTTGAAGAACTTGCTGAAAATGCTGTTTTAATTGAGATTAATACCTTTTTTACCCAACTTGCTCCTGATCTCCTGGTTGATTTTGATACAGCCCTTAATGAACACCTGGACAAAGATTTTGTTGTTCTGGATTTACGGGAAAACCGCGGGGGAAGTCTTTACCTTGCTGAACTTGTTGCGGGAAGATTTTTTGCTGAACACTGGGAGTACGGGGAGGAGAAGTATCCATCAAGACTTCCTCACAAGGCCTGGAGGGGTTCTTTTAATTACGATATTCAACCTCGGGAACCAATTTTTGAAGGCGAAGTGATCCTTCTTGTTGACACCACAAACATGGGAAATGCCGAACTCTTTATTTCAGCTTTTAAGGATAGCGACCGGGCAAAGATAATTGGCCTCCCCACAGCAGGCTCGGCCGGGGAATCTCTATCAATGAGGCTTTCTGAAGGCCAGGTTAATTACTCTTTTGGGGATTTTATGAGGGAAGGACAGAACCGGCTCTTCGGCGAGGGGATTACCCCCCACTATGAAATTGAATGGCGGCGGGAACACCTGGTGGAAGGGATAGATCCATACCGGGAAGCCCTGAACGAAATTATAGAAAATCATTAAAAATCATTATTATTTAACCCCGGGTGGGAAAAGGGAATCCCTCCACCCGGGATTTTTATTTTCCCCCTTAAGTTTCGGGATGTTTTTTCCGATAAAAAAAGGGAAGGAAACCAGTTGAATTTCTTGGAAATCGGGGAGGTGTCCTATTTTGATTGGGGGAAAAACGGAAAAAGCTTTAATCGAGCTAGCAAAAAGAGAAGCCCTTGGAGATTATGT
>PUKG01000034.1 GCA_003550445.1 Halobacteroidaceae bacterium | reverse complement strand
ATAAAAGGCCTTAAGTTCGTATTCCTGGAAATTGTTTTCTTCCATTTCCACCAGGGCAATATCAATCCCATCCAGGGAGGTTCCGGACATAATACCCAAAAGTTTAACTTTTCTTCCCGTTAGCATTTTTTCTTTTGTCAATTTCTATCTCCACCTTTCTCAACTGTTACGGGCAGCTGTCCTGAAGATCTTAGCCTTCCAGTTAAAAATTCACTTAAAGCTTCAAGGTTGTGAGGAGAAGGGTCATAAACTGTAACAAAACCGGTTCCCGGAGGTAAAACTTTAGCATCATAGGGACTTAAAAGCCCCAGAACCATAAATTTCCTTTCTTTCCTTTTTAACTCCCGGATTATTTCCTGCTGGGCAGGATCTTTCCGGGCATTATAGGCGCAAAAAAGAACCTGCTTGTCAGAAGGTAACCGAGAAACTCCTCCCCTCTCTTCCAGAGGAAAAAAAGAAACGGGAACTCCTTTACTTTCCAGCAATTCTGCAAGTTTTTCTCCCGGGGATTTATCCGAAACATCCCGAGTTTTTTCCACAAGCAGGGTTTCTTCCTGTAATAGGGGAATTAAATCTTCCGGTTCTTCAACAAGGGTAAGGCCTTCTGACGAAATTTTTTTTGCCAGATCTCCACCCCTTTTTAGGTCAATTCCTCCAGGAAAAACCTTTTGTTTTTTTCCCAGTTTATCCTTCAGGGAAATTACCCTTAAAACAGAGGTATCTATTCTTTCTCTATCAATTTTCCCTTTCTTTACTGCCTCAAAAACCCTGTTAAAAGCCTCCACCTGGGCATTAAAGTTGTGGGAAACCAGGACCATGTCAGCCCCTGCCTTGATGGCTCCCACAGCACCTTCAGCGGTTCCAAAATTATCCGAAATTGCCTTCATTTCCATGCAATCGGTTATTATTAATCCCTGGAACTCCATTTCTTCCCGCAGAAGTCCTGTGAGGACATTTCGCGAAAGGGTTGCCGGAGTTCCCGGTTTTTCGGCCATTTCCGGGAGATAGACATGGGCGGTCATGATGCAATCAACTTTTCCTTCGATTGCTCTGCGGAAGGGAAGTAACTCCACTTCTTCCAACCGTTCCCTTTGGTGCCCGATTTCCGGCAGGGCCAGGTGGGAATCAATTTCCGTATCTCCATGCCCGGGAAAATGCTTGGCACAGGTTGCAATACCTCCTGCCTGCAGGCCCAAGATTAATGAGCAACCCATTTCCGCAACCAGTTCCGGATCCTCTCCCAGGGAACGAACACCAATTACCGGGTTTTCCGGGTTTACATTAACATCCAGAACCGGAGCCAGGTTTAAGTTTATCCCCAAGACCCCAAGCTCAGCTGCCATAACCTCACCCTGAGACCTGGCAAGGCAGGGGTTTCTGGTAGCCCCCAGGGCCATACTGGAAGGAAAGTGAGTTACTCCAAAAACCCGATTAACCGTTCCTCCCTCCTGATCGGTAGAGATTAATAACGGGTTATCGGACAAATCCTGTAATTCCTCTGTCAAGTCTGTCAGTTGATCTGGACCGGAAATATTGCGGGCAAAAAGGATAACCCCGCCCACCTTGAACTCGGTTATCATGCTCCTGATCTCTGGTCCCACCTCTTTTCCTGGAAACCCAACCTGGAAAAGCTGCCCAACTTTTTCTTTCAAGGTCATTCCTGCAAGGATTTTTTCTGGTCGCATTAATGGCTCTCCTTTTCCACGGGATAAAGGAGGAAATCTTTTTTCATTTCTCCAAACTCCACCCTTTCCTCCGCCCAATTACTGTTAATTTCCCGGGGGTTAGCACCCTTTTCCAGCATCAGGCGGGGTTCATCATCTCCCAAAAGCTGGTCCAGGAAATAACCTTTTTCACCCGCAATCCATTTTAGTTTCTCCGGATAAATATTCCGGCAGGTAAAAAGCATGGTTAAACCCAAAAGGACTGTATCCACTTTTTCGGGTTCGGTTATGTAAACGTGAAGCCCGCCACACTCTTTCCCGGCATATAAGGAAAATCCCGGGCGGAAAAAGGCAGGCCGAAACTCAACTCCCGGTATTTTTTCTTTTTCCAGCTCTTCTTTCCAGCGGTAGGGGTCAACCCACGGCGCTCCAACAAGTTCAAAAGGATTTGTTGTTCCCCTTCCTTCGCTCAGGTTGGTTCCTTCAAAGAGGCAGGTACCCGGATAAACAAGGACACTGCCAAAATGGGGTAATCCAGGAGATGGAGGAACCCATTTTCCCTCTGCTCCCCGGAAAAATTCCCCCTTCCACCCCTGGCAGGGGACAACATAGAGAGGAGCAGGGTCTTTCAGTTTGGAATTTACCATCAGGGCAATTTCTCCCAGTGTTAGGCCATGCCTGAGTAGAACCGGCCAGGCTCCAACAAAAGATTTGAAATTTTCCCGGAGAAGGTTCCCTTCTTCTTTTCTTCCCAGGGGATTTGGGCGATCCAGAATTATTAATTCAAGCTTAGCCTCCCCACAAACTTTAAGGGTATTAATTAATGTGCTCAGGTAAGTATAAAACCGGACACCCACATCCTGGAGATCAAAAATCAGGGCGTCCAGTTCTTTTAAAATTTTTCCTGCCGGCTCTCTTTTATTTCCATAAAGGGAAAAAACGGGAAGCCCCGTTTGAGTATCAAAGTTATCAACTACCTTCTCCCCTGCAGCAAAATTACCCCGAATCCCGTGTTCTGGAGCAAAAAGGGCGGTTAAATTAACCTCCCCGTGGACTTTAAAAAGGTCTATATTCTGGACAAATTCCCGGTTTAACCCGGTGTGATTTGTTAGCAAGCCAGTTTTTTTGCCTTTAACCAGATCAATATAGCTATCCAGGAATACTTCCAACCCCGGCCTGTACTTTTCCCTCACTTTTTGCCTCCTTTAAGAAGGAACCCAGATTTCACCCAATTACTTCTCGCAAAACCCCTCTTTTTTCTTTTAAAAGCTGTGCTGCTTCAGCCTTATCTACCCCTCTTTTATACATTACAATGGCTTCTTTAAGGTGGTAATCGGCTTTTTTTAGGGTTTCTCTTGCTTCCTTTTCTCCCGAACCGGTAATTTCCAGGAAGATCCGCAAAGCCCTCCCCCTGAGTTTTTCGTTGGTGGGTTTCAAATCTACCATCAGGTTAGAATAAGCTTTGCCAAGCCTGATCATTACTGTTGTAGAAATAGTATTCAAAACCAGTTTTTGGGCAGTTCCTGCCTTCATCCTCGTTGACCCGGTTAAAACCTCGGGCCCTACCATGGGGGTAATGGCCAGGTCAGAAACGTCTTCAATAGGAACCCCCTTATTACAGGCCAGTCCAATTGTCAATAAGCCCTTTTCCCGGGCTAATTCCAGGGCACCAAGGACAAAAGGAGTTCGGCCCGAGGCAGCAATTCCAAAAACAATATCATTTTCCTGGAGATCATATTTTTCCAGTTCTTTTTTTCCCAGTTCCCTATTATCCTCTACGTTCTCCTGGGAAACAAACATTGCTTCCCGCCCTCCAGCCAAAATTGCAACAAGCCGACCTTCTTCAACGCTGAAAGTTGGACCGCATTCAACGGCATCAAGGACTCCGAGTCTGCCACTGGTCCCGGCTCCAACATAAAATAGGCGGCCCCCTTTCCGAAATCCCCGGTAAATTAGGTCTACAGCAGTGGCAATTTTACCGGCTTCTGCGGCTACCGCACCGGGAACGGAAGCGTCCTCCTGATTTATTAAATTAACAATCTCTTCGGTTTTCATCCGATCCAATTCCATACTTTTATTATTCCTGTTTTCAGTGGTGAGAGTGTTACTGTCCTTTTTGCTCATAGCTAACCTCCTTTAAATCTTGGTTCGGCTCATAACTACCCTTGTTCGGTGCAGGGCAGAAGTAGTTTTCTCAAATTCCGAAGTGGCAACTCCCAAAAACAAAACATCTATTGCAGCAAGCTGAGCCATTCTTGATGCCATGGCACTCCCCCGGAAAGGAGTTTCCCGGGAAGCAAAAAGAATGACTTCGTCGGCTTTTTCGGCAACAGGGGACTTTAAATTGGAGGTAATGGCAATTACCGGAGTTCCGTTTTCCCTGACAATATCCAGGGATTTAATAAGGTCAGTAGTCCTCCCAGAGTGGGAAATGGCCACAACAAGATCTTCCGGCCCAAGGAGGGCAGCAGTTGTCTGCTGAGAATGGCTTTCAACCAGGGCCCGGGAAAAATAGTTAATCCGGTTAAATTTTTGCTCGGCATCCCGAGCAACAATAGCAGAAGCTCCAAAGCCGAAAAAATAAATCCTT
>PUKG01000036.1 GCA_003550445.1 Halobacteroidaceae bacterium | reverse complement strand
GGAAACGCCCCAAGGTACAAAAACATTTGCTATGAGCTTTTCCAGGATACTTTAAGGGGTATTTTTTGGACGGCCTGCTTCTCTACAATCTTTTTCTCCATTACCTTCTGGTTTTAGATTGATTAACCAAAAACGCAATTAAACAAGGGCCTCTCGAGGCCCTTGTTTTTATGTCTAAAATACGGTTTTTTAAAACAACCAATTCTCTCTCTTTTTTAAAGCCAAAGGACCCAAATAAAGAGAATTATCCTCCACCTTTCATTCTCGGGTCAAGGATGTCACGCAAGCCATCCCCCAGAAGGTTAAAACCCATAACCACCAGGAATATTGCAACTCCAGGGAAGGTCATTTGCCACCAGCGGCCCCTGATTATGGGAGAGTTATCCCGGGCCTGTGCAATCATACGACCCCAACTGATTTGAGGAGGTTGAGCACCAAGACCGAGGAAACTAAGGGCTGCTTCTCCAAGAATTGGGCCGGCAAGCCCCAGGGTAGCCATTACAAGGAGGGGCGCCATGGCATTGGGGAGAATATGGCGGAAAATAATCCTTCGGTTGGTGGCCCCGAGAGCCCTGCTTGCCTGGACAAAGTCCCTCTCCCTCAAAGAAAGGGTTTCTGCTCTAACAATCCTTGCAGGACCTGTCCAGCCCGTAACAGCCAGGGCAAAAAATATATTCTCAATACCCGGCCCACGAACGGCCATAATGGCAAGGGCCAGAAGCAAGTCAGGAAATACAACAAAACCATCCGCAATCCGCATAATTATAGAATCGGTAAACCTTCCGAAAAATCCAGCCACAAGGCCAGATGGGACTCCTATAATAAAGCGGATAATAACTACGCCTACTCCAATCATTAGAGATAACCGAGCGCCCATAATAATCCTGCTCAAAATATCTCGGCCTCCATGATCAGTTCCTAAAGCATAAAAAACCTCTTCCTCGCTAAACATTAAATCCGGATCTTCCTGGGTGTAATCAACAACAGTTCTGGTTACTGTACTAAATGGAGGAAGGTGCCGGTTGGGCAAGTCCATTGAGTATGGATCGTGAGGCACTAACCAGGGAGCAAAAATTGCTGTTATAAAAAAAATTGTGATTATTATAAAACCCAAAAAAGCAAGGGGTCGTTCCCAGATCCCCTTAACTAATTCCCTAAAAGGGTTTTGCATCCTTACACTGCTCATATCTCGCATCATTTCGGTTTTTGAGTCTTTCACTTTCAGCCCTCCTTTCCCCATCAATCATAACGAATCCGGGGATCCAAAAATGCATACATTATATCAACAAGTACTATATTCAAACAAAAAACCAGGCCAAAAAACATCATTGACCCCATTACCATTGGAACATCGCGGTTGATAAATCTTTCAAAAACAAGTCTCCCGACTCCGGGCCAGCTGAAAACGGTTTCTACAATAACCGATCCCCCTAATAACTGGCCTATGGAAAGCCCAACAACAGTAATTACTGAAAGCAACCCGTTTCTCAAAGCGTGTTTATAAATAACGATCCGTTCTGAAAGACCTTTGGATCGTGCTGTTCGAATGTAATCCTGTCTCATTACTTCGAGCATTCCTGAGCGCAAAAGGCGCATAGTTAGGGTGGCTCCAGCAGTTCCGAGGGTAATTGCCGGCAATAAAGAGTGTTTAAATCCGGTCCAGGAGGTAAAAACTGAACCTGCTCTTCCATAAAGAGGCAACCACCCAAGAAGGAAACCAACAATGTAAATTAACATTAAACCCATCCAGAAATTTGGAACACAAAGACCAAAAAGGGCAAAAAATCTTCCAAAGTGATCAAACCAGGTATTTTGCTTAACTGCAGAGATTATCCCAATTGGAATCGCAATTCCCAGGGAGATAATTAATGAAACAAGACTCAACTCAAAACTCGCAGGAATCCGACTTATTATCGTTGGTAAAACCTCCCGGTTATCCCGAAGGGACCGGCCAAAATCCCCCCTGAATAAGCCTCCCATCCATTCTACATACTGGACGGGAATCGGGCGGTCAAGACCCATAATTCTCCTCATATGGGCAATATCTTCTGCTGTTGCATCATCCCCAAGCATCATTATCACCGGATCACCCGGGACCAGATGCATAAGGGAGAAGGTAATGATTGAGGCAATTAATAAAACCGGGATTACCTGCAACAACCTACGGATTATATATGTGTTCACTTTCCCCCACCTCTCATAAAAAATTACCTTTTTAAAAATTCCGTGAAAATGAAAAAAGCAAGACCAAAACTTCTATCAATTAACCCTTAAAAGGAGTTGTTTTCAAAATTAGGGAAGCAAAATTGAAACAAAAAGCCACCCAAAACCAACATTTTCCCTTAAACAAAACACCTAGTTATCCAAAAAAAAAGGGGTGAAAGGCGAGGGAAAACCCTCGCCTTTCAATTAACTTATTCTTCTATCCACATATGGCGATAGGTTCTGTGTGCATAGAAAGGATCAAAGGCGTAATTCTGAACTCTGTTGTTGTAAGCAATACGGTGAATTCCATGCCACAGGAAGATTACTGGCAGATCTTCAGCCAGGATTTCCTGAATTTCAAAGTAATAATCACGGCGTTCGTCAATATCCAGGGTGCGAACAGCTTTTTCAGCTAATTCATCTACCCTTGGGTTGCTATAACCGGCGATATTGGTGTTGGTATCGGTCATAAACTGACGGTTAATTCCACGCTCAGGGTCAGTCTGGCGAGTCCAGGTCCTGTAGTGTAATTCAAAGTTATCGGCCAGAACATCTTCGGTAAGAAGACCCCACTCCATGGGTTGGAGGTCAACTTCGATTCCAACCATGGACAGCTGATCCTGAATAATTTCCATAATACTTACAGCACCTGTGCTACATTTAATCTCAATGGTTACGCCATCATCGTATCCCGCTTCCCTTAACAGCCTTACAGCGGCTCCAGGATTGTAAGGATAGCTGCGGACATCTGGATTGTGGGCCCAGGATGCGGGGACAATCGGTCCGGTTGAAGGAACAACTGTACCGTGGAAATGAGTTTCAATTATTTCCTGGCGGTTAATGGCATATGAAATTGCCTGGCGAACACGAACATCAGATAGGGGCCCTTCGGTTTGGTTAATTCCCAGGTAAGACCAGGAAGTTCCAGGAGTTTCAAAAATGTCAAGGGCATCATGATCCTTAACAAATTCAAGGTCTTCGGTAGCAACTTCTAAAACATCGATATCTTCATCAAGGAAAGCCATCAGAGCGGTATCATAATCCATATTCCGGAACTCAATTTCATCCAGGTAGGGGCGCCCTCCCCAGAAGTCATCATAGGCTTCAAAAACAATTCTTTCATCTGGGCTCCACTCTTTAAATTTGAATGGACCTGCACCAACTGGATTGTAGGGGAAATCATCGGCACCCTTTTCTTCCCAGGCATGCTGAGGCACTATTGGGAATAAAAGGGCATATTTCAATGGTGCGAAGGTTTCTACCAGATTTACTTGTACCGTATAATCATCAATTTTTTCTACAGATTCAATGTGGTCCCTAATTCCAGTATGCCATTGGGAACCAAAATCAGGATCCAGGTTCTTTTCAAAGGTAAAAATTACGTCGTCTGCAGTTAGTTCAACACCATCATGGAAGGTAACACCTTCTCTTAAGTGAAAAACGTAGGTTTGATCATCAGGAGTTTCCCAGGATTCTGCTACATCAGGAATAAACTCTCCATCAGGACCCACGATAAACAGATAACCATTCATTGCATAGGAAAGATCCCAGGCAAAAACATCCACACTAACCCTAAAAGGATCGAGGGTTGCTGGATCACTTGCCATCCTCACTACAACACGTCCCCCATACTGAGGTTCATCAGCAAGGGTTGCTGTGGTGGCAAGACCCAGGCAAAGAGCTAAAGCCAAAAAAATAACCAGTTTTCTCAAGTTTTTTCTCCTCCTTTAAAATTTTTTTAATTAATCCATGTTCTCGGGCCAACTCCTTCGGTTTAATATCCCCCCCCTTCAGAGTATGGACCTAAAAGATTCGCTGTGGTTAATTAATGCAAATAGTGTACCATTTTTTATTGCTGTTTTTAGGACCCTTTTTTTTTTTGCTTGTTCAAATTATTGAACACAATACTGTTTCTCTGTTTTTATTTTTAAACGCCAGAAAATTAAGAGGCTGCTCCCCCAAGGGTAAGCATGGCCCTGAAAACCTTAAAAACAGTAATCAGGTCAGGATGACTGTAGGCCAGGGTTGTTGGACTTGGGCGGCTTACTTCCGG
>PUKG01000241.1 GCA_003550445.1 Halobacteroidaceae bacterium | reverse complement strand
CTTCCTCGGCCAGGCGAAGGGATTCTGGGGAACCATAGGGAATTCTAAGCTTGATTAGCATGTCAGCCCAGCCCATTACTCCAAGACCAATTTTCCTGTTCCCCAGGGCCATTTCTTTAATCTGAGGCAGGGGATAATTATTCATATCAATAACATTGTCAAGGAAACGGACTGAAATCTTCGTTACTTCCCTCAGGTGATCGTAATCAACTGCAGGTCCCTGTTGGGTGCTTTTTACCATGTGGGCAAGGTTAATTGAGCCCAGGTTACAGGCTTCAAAGGGCAGGAGAGGTTGCTCGCCGCAGGGGTTGGTGCTTTCAATTTCCCCTAACTCCGGCGTGGGATTGGCCGCATTGATCCTATCAAGAAAAATAATGCCTGGCTCACCGTTTTTATGAGCCATTTTAACAATTCGATCAAAAACTTCCCTGGCATTAAGCCTGCCGACTTCTTTTTTGGTTTGAGGATTAATCAGGGGATAGTCTGCTCCCTCTTTAACTGCTTCCATAAAGTTTTCAGTAAGACCTACGGAAATATTAAAATTATTAAGCCGATCATTTTCTTCCTTGCAGGAAATGAACTCAAGAATATCCGGGTGGTCAACGTTAAGAATCCCCATATTGGCTCCTCTGCGTTTTCCTCCCTGCTTGATTGTGTTGGTTGCTGAATCGAAAACCTCCATGAAAGAAATTGGTCCGGAGGCTATACCTCCCGTGGAAAGCACCCGGTCGTTTTTGGGGCGAAGCCTGGAAAAAGAAAAACCTGTTCCCCCGCCGCTTTTGTGGATCAGGGCTGCTGATTTTACCGCCTCAAATATTCCTTCCATGGTATCTTCGATGGGAATGACGAAACAGGCAGCCAGCTGTTGAAGCTCATTACCCGCATTCATCAGTGTGGGCGAGTTAGGAAGGAAGTCAAGGTCCAGCATTATCCTGAAAAAATCCTCCTCGGCCCGGGCTGCATCTTCCCCATAATTTTTACTTGCCTGGGCAATGTTAGCAGCCACTCTACGGAAAAGGTTTTCCGGAGTTTCCAGCTCTTCTTGATCGCCCTCTTTCCGTAGATAACGGCTTTCCAAAACCCGTATTCCGCTATCCGACAGTTTAATTTCCGCCATAACAAAACCAGCCTCCCCATCTATGTATTATTAAAAAAACCGGCTCCATTTTCATTCTAATACAATATATTGTGTTTGTCCATAGCGAATAACCCTATATATTGTGCCCGGGATTACCTTCAAGGGCTTTTCCCTCCGCCGGCGAGGGAAAAATGAAAGAAAAAGAAAATTTTTTGGACCAAAAACCCGAATGTTTTTTCAAAAAAAGCAAAAAAAGTTCGGTTTTTTGTTGAACCCGGAAGCGGGTTGTGTTAAAGTTTAAATAGACTCAAAAGGGGGGAATGCTTTGGCTAACAGAGATATTTTTTCAAATCTAAGTCCCTGGGATCACCGTTATTCATTACGGGAGGATGAATTTTCATCTTTAAGCGGGTTCTTTTCCGAAAATGCAGGGATTAAGTACCAGGGTAAGGTGGAACTGGCCTTAATTGAAGAACTGGCAGAGAGAGAAATTTGTCCCCAAAAAGGGGTTGAAGAGTTAAAAAAAGCACTTGATAACTTGAAACCAGAAGAAGTTTACAAAGAAGAAGAAAAAACCCGGCACAATATTCGGGCTTTGGTGAATGTCCTGGCCAGAGGGGTATCAGAGGAAATAAGACCATATATTCACCTTTCTGCGACTTCTATGGATATTGTTGATACCGCAAACATCCTGCGTTACAAAAAAGCCCACCAAAAAATAATTGACCCTCTTTTTGTTATAATCATTAAACTCCTTTTAGAACTTGCCAGGAGAGAAAAAGAAACACTGCAGGTGGGAAGAACCCATGGGCAGCATGCTGTTCCCATTACCTTCGGATTTGCCCTTGCAGGTTACCTGGATAGAATTGGCAGGGCAAGAGAAGACTGCCTTAAGCGAAGCCAAGAGCTTTGTGGGAAAATGGCTGGGGCTGTTGGAGCATATAATGCCTCCAGCATCCTGGTAAAAGACCCCCTAAATTTTGAAAACAAAATAATGGCTCGACTGGGATTAAATCCTGCTCCTATCAGCACCCAGATAGTTCCGCCCGAGTTTCTAATTAACTATTTACACAGCCTGGTAGTAGCAATGGGAATTATTGCAGACTTTGCTGATGACATGAGGCACTTGCAGCGAACAGAGATTGGCGAGGTTGGAGAATTCTTCTCCAAGGATCAGGTTGGTTCATCAACCATGCCCCAGAAAAGGAATCCCATAAATTACGAAAATATTAAGAGTTTATGGAAAACCATTCAACCCCGAATGCAGACAGTTTACATGGATCAACTATCAGAACATCAACGGGACTTAACCAATTCGGCTTCAAGCCGCTTTTATCCCGATATCCCCATAGGTCTTTATTTAGCATTAAACAGATTGAAGAGAGTATTGGAGAAATTTTCTGTAGATCGGGATGCAATGCTAAAAAACCTTAATTTAAGCCAGGACCTGGTCCTTGCAGAACCCCTTTATATAGCTCTTGCTGGAAGGGGTAAACCCGATGCCCATGAAATTGTGAGAAAATTAACCCTAGAAGCCCGGGAAAAAGGTGTCGGCCTGCATGAGGTTCTAAGTGAAAAGAAAGAAATCCAGAAATATTTGGAGGAGATGACCGGTGAGCAAAAACACATTTTAGAAGATCCAGCACGATATACCGGGCTTTCCAGGGAAAAAACGGAAATAATCTGCGATTACTGGGAAAAAAGAATGGAGGAAAAACAAGGTGAAAAATAATTTTCTCTACGAGGGAAAGGCAAAAAAAATTCTGGAAACTGAGGATCCAACAGTTGTGAAAATGGTTTTCAAAGATGATGCAACAGCATTTGATGGAAAGAAAAAAGGTGTAATTGGAGATAAAGGGGAGGTAAATGCCACCATTAGTGCCCGGATTTTTCAGTTTCTCAAGCATAATGGCATTGAGAACCACTTCCTTGAAAAAACCGGACCCGGGGAAATTCTGGCCCGCAAACTGGAGATAATTCCGGTCGAGGTGGTTATACGCAATTTTGCTGCAGGTAGCATATCCCGCAGGCTTGGATTAAAAGAGGGTTTGCCTTTTAAGCCTCCGGTTCTGGAATTTTTTTATAAAGATGACCGGCTGGGAGATCCAATGATTAACGAAGCTCATATCCAGACCATGGGGTGGGCTAAAGAAAATGAAGTAGCAAGAATGAAAGAAATTGCTTACAGGGTAAATGATTTATTAATTGACCTTTTCAGGGAGGTTGGAATTCAACTTGTTGACTTTAAACTTGAATTCGGTCGTGCCGGGGAAGAAATCCTCTTGGGAGATGAGATTTCACCCGATACCTGTCGTTTCTGGGACCTGGAGACCGGGGAAAAACTTGATAAAGACCGTTTCCGTCAGGACCTCGGCGGAGTGGAAGCCGCTTATCAGGAAATTTTAAAGAGAATTGGGGAACCGGAAAAATGAAATGGCGAGGAACTGTCAGAGTCGATTTAAAAGACAAGGTTTTTGATCCCCAGGGAGATACTTTGTGCCGAACCCTTTTAACCCAGGGCTATTCTCTGGAAAAGGTCCGGGTCGGAAAAATAATCAATATTGAACTGGAAGCGCCAAATCGTAAAGAGGCACAACAAATATTACATGAAATCTCCTCCCGTCTTCTGGCCAATCCCGTTATGGAGACTTTTGATGTTACCCTGGAGGAAATTCCGTCATGAGGGTTGGGATTGTTGTTTTTCCGGGGTCAAACTGTGACAAGGATTGCAAAAAAGCCAGCAATTTGATGGGGTGGTCTTCGGAGTTCCTCTGGCACACCCAGCGAAAAAAACTTTCAGGTTTCGATCTGATAATCCTTCCGGGAGGATTTTCCTATGGTGATTATCTTCGCCCCGGAGCAATTTCTGCGCTATCTCCTGTAATGGAAGATGTCCGGGAATACGCTGAAAATGGTGGAAAAGTCCTGGGGATCTGTAACGGATTTCAAGTTCTTCTTGAATGCGGTCTTTTGCCCGGGGTTTTGTTGCCCAATCCCTCCCTGCGTTTTATTTGTAAAACAATCCATTTAAGGGTGGAAAATGCTCGCAATTCTTTTACCAGTGAATACAAGGAGGGGCAGATCTTAAAAATGCCTGTTGCTCATGGAGATGGCAGGTATTTTTGTTCTGAGGAACAACTTAAAGATTTAGAAGCCAAAAACCAGATAGTTTTCAGGTACTGTAATTCTCAGGGGATAG
>PUKG01000284.1 GCA_003550445.1 Halobacteroidaceae bacterium | reverse complement strand
CAGCAGCCTCCGGTATGCAAGGTAAGCACTTACCGAACCGGTCCGCTCAAATAATCTCCATAAAAAGAGCGGGCATATCTTCAAAAGACCACTCCCTTTCCCCTTTTATTAAAAAATTATAACATAGTTTCAAGGGGTTGGCAAGTCAGTTGACTTACCATGTTTAATTGCAAAAAGCAAAATTGCCCCTGCAGCAGACACATTTAAGGATTCAACATCCCGGGAAAGAGGAATTGAAACAGGTATAAAGGATTGATCATCCATCTCCTTACTAATTCCTTTGGTTTCATGTCCTAGAATTAGTGCACACTTTTCGGGGAAATCAACCTTTTTATAGTTTTTTCCTGTCCCGGGGTCCGCTCGGAAAACAACAAAATCTTTTCTAAGCTCAGAAAGAAACCCTTCTTTATCTCTATTCCCAACTTCAGCGACTTTTATTTTAAAAATTGCTCCAGCTGTAGCCCTTAAAGCTTTTGGTTGAAAAGGGTCTGCTCCTTCTCCAAATAAAATAACTCCGCCAAATCCTGCCCCTGCAGCAGTTCTGATTAATGTCCCAACGTTCCCTGGATCCTGGAGACCTTCTAAAATTAATACTCTTTCTTCTTTAATTATTTCTTCCCAGGAGAAAAAAGGTTTTTTTATTCTGGCTACAATTCCCCGTGGAGATCTGGAGGGAGCAATCTTTTCCATAACCTCCTCGGTTACAATTGTTAACCTTTCAGAGTTAAAAATCCCTTCCTTTGCCAAAAAATCCTCAGTCACAAGAACCTCAATAAAGGGAAAGTTAGCCCTGCGGGCTTCTTCGATTAGATTTGGACCTTCAAGGATTATTTCCCCTGTTTCTTTTCTCTTTTTCCTGGTATGCAAACCTTTTAAATATTTTACCCTGGGATTCTGGCGGCTGCTGATTCTATCCATTTCTATTTTTCCTCCATTCTCTCCAGGTCGTCATTATGGCCTATTACCACAAGTATATCCCCCTCAACAACTTTATCCTCGGCAACCGGAGATGGATTTATCCCCCCATTTTTAAGGATAGCAACAACGTTAATTCCAAAACGGGAGCGAAAGTTCAACTCCCCAAGAGTTTTTCCTAACCAGTTTTTTTTGGCCTTAATTTCCAAAATGCTATAATTGGGATCCAGTTCCAAATAATCCTGAACATTTGGTGTAAGTAAACTATTTGCAAGGCGATTTCCCATATCCCACTCTGGAAAAACCACCCGATCCGCCCCTACTTTTTTTAAGATTTTCCCATGGATCACGCTCTTTGCCTTGGAAATTACACAGGGAATCCCCATTTCTTTTAACAATAGGGTTACCAGGGTATTGGCATGAACATTATCACCAATTGCCACTATTGCAACATCGAAATTTCTTGCTCCAATTGATTCCAATGCACTTTCATCCGTTGCATCTGCCTGAACAGCATGAGTAACAACCGCTGATATTTCTCTTACTATCTCTTCATCAAAATCAACCGCCAGAACTTCGTAACCTCTTTCAACAAGTGACCGGGCAACACTTTCCCCAAAACGACCAAGACCAATAACCAGAAAATCTTTTTTATTACGGGGCATGATTATTTTCTCCTTTCAAAAAACCTACCCAACCATTACGTGTCCTTCGGGTAACCTCCTGGGGGGAATTTCCCTGCGCATATTTAACGCGATCGCAAAACTCATGACTCCTACCCTACCCAACAACATTGAAATAATCAATATTGCTTTGCTGGGTGCCTCAAGGTTTTCGGTTATTCCCAAGCTCAAACCAACAGTTCCAAAAGCAGAAGTGGCTTCGAATAGTAAGGAAAGAAGAGGCTCATCCTGAAAAAAACTGAGCCCCAAAGTAGAAAAAAACACCCAGGAGAAAGCAAGAATTGTTAAGATGAAAGCCTTGAAAACTATCCAAATATTTAGACGCCATTTCCCTACTTCAATATCACTTTTACCTGAAACAAAAGAAATGAGGCCAAAAACCAGAATTGCTAATGTGGTGGTTTTAATTCCTCCCCCTGTTGAGCCAGGAGAAGCACCGATAAACATTAAACCTATAACCAGTAATAAGGTTGTTGGTTTCCACAAGCTGGGATCAATTGTATTAAAACCAGCAGTCCGTGCTGTTACAGAAAGAAAACTCCCTCCAAGTAATTTCCCTCCGGTACCTAAATCCCCCAAAGTTGCGGGATTATTCCACTCCAGGGCAGTAATTGTAAAAAAACCAGTGACCAGCAGAATGAAAGTTATAATAAATACCAGTCGGGCAGTCAGGGAAAACCTTTTCCCATTTACCCGGTAAAAAATTTCGACCAAAACCGCAAAACCAAGACCCCCAAATACAATCAGGGCCATAATTACCAGGTTAATCAAAACATCCCCAGAAAAACTTTCCAGGCTATTACCAAAAATATCAAAACCTGCATTATTAAATGCTGAGACAGCATGGAAAATAGAATGGTAAAAAGCATCCCATCCCTCGTAAAAATTTCTCAACCTCAACCATAGGAAAAAAGTTCCCATTCCCTGAAAAACTAGGGTAAAGGAAAGCACATACTGCATTAACCGAACTAAACCAGATATATTATACTGGTTTAGATCTTCCTGAATAAGCAGCCTTCCTCTAAGAGAAATTTTCCTTCCCAGAATGAGGGCAAAAAGGGTAGAAAAAGCCATAACCCCTAATCCACCAAGTTGGAATTGAAGTAAAACAACCAACTGGCCAAAAAGGCTTAGATCATTTTTGGTACTTACCACGGTTAGGCCAGTAACACATGTGGCTGAGGTTGAAGTAAAAAGGGCATCAATAGGAGATAAGCTTTCATCACCCGCGGTTGCAACAGGTAAGCTTAACAAGATAAAACCTGTAATAATTACAATCAAATAACAAAGCACCAGAATCTGGACCGGAGTTAGCCGGTGCATCCATTTGTAATTAGTAGACCTGTTAAAATTAATCCTCACTTTTTCACCGCCCAGAAAACACCCCTCTCCCTAGCAAAAAGGAAGAGGGGTTATTTGCTATTGACCATTTTTAGCAATGGAAACCAAATGGCGGAAACCTTCTTGATCATTTACGGCCATATCAGCAAGAATTTTGCGGTTTATTTGCACATCGGCTTTTTTCAAACCGCTAATAAACTTGCTATAGCTCATCCCATTCTGCCGGGCAGCGGCATTAATTCGAGCAATCCATAAGCGTCGAAAATCTCTTTTCTTTCTTTTCCTGTCCCGGTAAGCATAGCTCATTGACTTGATAACTTGCTCCTGGGCGGGACGGTATAATTTGCTTTTCGAGCCAAAATAACCTTTGGCCAGCTTTAATACTTTTTTGCGGCGGTGCCGGGCTTTGGGCCCTCTTTTTACACGCGGCATTTTAAACCCTCCTTAATCCTAATTATACGGAAGTAATTTTTCCATTTTCTTTTGATCTGCAGCAGATACTTCTTTGGGTTGCCGCAATTGACGTTTTCGTTTTCCGGATTTTGCAGTCAATTTATGTCTGCCAAAAGATTTTTCATGAACTTTTTTCCCACTGGCGGTTGTTTTGACTCTCTTGGCAGTTCCTTTGTGAGTCTTCATTTTTCCCAATGTAATAACCCCCTACTTGTTTTCACTTAAAGGACTAAAAATGGCAATCATGTTTCGCCCTTCCATTTTCGGTTTATTTTCAAGTTTACCCATATCTTTAATACCTTCTTCAAATTTCTTCAAAATATCATGCCCCTGATCCTTATGGGTTATTTCTCTTCCCCTAAACTTAATGCGCAGTTTAACTTTATCTTTATTTCCCAGAAATTTTCTGGCCATGCGCAGTTTAGTATTGAAGTCATGTTCTTCAATTTTCAGTCCCACCTGAACCTCTTTGACATTAACAATATTTTGATTTTTTTTAGCTTCTTTTGCTTTTTTGGCCTGCTCGTACTTGTATTTTCCATAGTCCATTACCCGGCAAACCGGTGGTTTTGCCTGAGGAGCAACTTCAACCAGATCCAGTCCTTTTTCCCCGGCCAAATTCAAACCATCGCGTAATGTCATTATTCCTACCTGTTCTCCGTCAGCGTCAACAACTCGAACCTGGCGGGCCCTGATTGACTCGTTAACCCTAAGATCCTTGCTAATCTTATTTCACCCCCTAAGAAATTAAAAAAAGATGGCACACAAAGCCATCCGCAAAACAATCTTTAACCCAGAAAGCTTTTGCTACTGGGTGAGAAGCGGAGGCTTCTGCTTTGTTGTTCCTTTGATAGTATATCACAACCCGAAATCCCGGTCAAATTTTTTCCATAATTTTAT
>PUKG01000204.1 GCA_003550445.1 Halobacteroidaceae bacterium | reverse complement strand
GTTGCCGGACAAAAAATTAAAGATATTGATTTGCCGATGGAAGCGATTCTGGTCACAATTCTCAGAGGAGATTCAGCCCTGGTTCCCAGAGGAAACACCGTCCTGCGCGATGGTGATCGGGTCCTTGCCCTGGCCGATTCTGATGCCCAGGAGGAACTGGTCCACCAGTTAAACGGAGGTGCCCTTCGGTGACTAAACACAAATTTGAAGCAATTGATACTCCAGCGACCCTAATTAGAGAAGCAATACTGGTCAGGAACATAACTGATATGTCGCAATTTGCCCGGCAGATTGGAATTAACCTTAGGCCCCATATTAAAACCCATAAAATACCTCGCCTGGCAAGGATTCAGGTTAATCAGGGGGCTGTTGGAATTGCGGTTTCAAAAATTGACGAAGCAAAAGCCATGATAGATGGGGGCATAAAGGATGTTTTAATCGCCGATCCCTTTATAGGCCAGGAAAAAATAAGCCGTGTATTAAAACTTTCTGAACGAGCTGAAATTACTGTAACCGCGGACAGCCCAGAGGGAATAAAAGTTCTGGGAAGGGGAGCAAGGGATAAAGGAGAAACCCTTAAGGTCCTGTTAGCCGTAGACTGTGGGTTTAAAGGTTTTGGTATTTTGCCCGGGGAGGATGTTTTTACCCTTGCCCGGTCGGTCCAGGAGGAAGAAGGCCTGGAATTTGCCGGCTTAATGACTCACGCTGGCCACTCACAAGGAGCAAAAAACCCGGAACAGGTCCAGGAGATTGGGAAAAAAGAAGGGCAGGTCCTTGCCCAATTAGCCGAAAGTTTAAAAAACAATGGTTTATCTTGTCCCCGTGTTAGCGCGGGCTCAACCCCAACTGCAAAAGTTGCGGGAATGGTTAAGGGCGTAACAGAAATCAGGCCGGGAAATTATGTTTTTAATGACCTTGCACAGGTTTCCCTGGGGGTAGCAATGGAAGAGGACTGTGCCCTCACAGTTTTAACAAGGGTGGTGTCTCGCCCTGCTGCAGATAGGTGTGTTATTGATGCCGGGAGCAAAACCCTAAGTCTTGATCGGGGAGCTACCGGAGAGACGGTTTTTTCGGGCTTTGGAAAGGTAAAAGGACACCCCGAGGTTGTAGTCAGCAGACTGGAAGAGGAACATGCCATCCTTTCAATCCCCCCGGAAAGCGAAATAAAAATTGGAGATTTAATTGAAATAATTCCTAACCATGCCGGGCAGGTAATGAATCTTGCCGGGACAGTTCATGTTATTCGAAATGAGGAACCGTGGGAAGAGTGGGAAATTTCTGCGGTTGGAAGCAAATAATTTGAGCTTGGGGCAGGAAAAGTAATTGATTTGTAGAAAGTTAAGATTCCTGATGGGGTGAAAGTTTATGAAAAAGCGGTTTGTGTGGAAAAAATTTAAAAAGCAATTTCGTGAAGGGCTTACAATTACAATAATCCCCCATTCTACAGGGGCCCCTACTAGCTTTACAATTCCTCGGGCGGTTCTTTTTCTTTTGATTTTTGTAATTATTGGTTATATGGGTTTTTCAACTTTTTCCTACCGGAGCTACCTTAACCGTTACAAGGATTCCCGGGAGGTGGTTGCACACCTGGATAATGTTAGGGTAGAAAACCAAAAGCTCCGGCAGGATCTTGTTAACCTGCTTCGGGAAACAGAAGATTTACAGCAGGACTTACTGGTTCTACAGCAGCAGGGAAGGAAAATTCAGGAATTGCTATCGGATGATCTCCAGGAAACTGAAGAACAAGTAGCCCATATTGCCAGCCTGGGAAATATTTTAAACTACCAGCCCTATGAATTTGAAATGGGGGGCCTGGGCGGGGGAAATAGCCGGTTGTTGCGGGATGATGCTTTTGGGATCATAAAAAGTATGCAGCAGGAATTAAGCAAAATGAGGGAGGTTATACCCGCCCAGCAGGAGGACATGGAAAATCTCGAAGAATCGGTCAGAGAATATAATGCAGTAGTTGCTGCAACTCCCAATATCTGGCCCCTCGCGGACAACGGGAATGGGTTTATTGCCTCGGGATTCGGTTCCCGCCGGGACCCTTTTACCGGGCGGCAGGCTTTTCATGAAGGAATTGACATTGGTGTTTGGTACGGGACCCCGGTTCTCGCCACTGCGGATGGTGTGGTTACATACTCCGGCTGGAGAACCGGCTATGGCTACACTGTTGATATTGATCATGGCTATGGTTTTAAAACTCGTTATGCTCACAATGGAGAGTTATTGGTTTCGACGGGACAGGAGGTTAAAAGGGGAGATGTAATTGCTAAATCAGGGAATAGCGGAAGGAGCACCGGACCCCATTTACACTATGAAGTGCACGTAAACGGAGTTCCCAAAAATCCCCTTGATTTCATCAAAAACAAGTAAAGAGGTGGGCCTATTGCTTGGAAGAAAAGAAGAACCCAGGAGAAAAGAAGAAGTTTTTAAAAAAGAAGAAGTGAAAAGGGACAAAGTTGAGAGCATTATCGGCAAAGGAACAAAAGTAGAGGGTAATATGCATATCCCGGGCTCCCTTAGAGTCGAGGGACGAGTAGAAGGAGAAATTAAAGCCGGAGGCGATGTCTTTATCGGCGAAGAAGGCCTGGTAGTGGCGAATATCCAGGCTCGAAATGTAATCATTGCCGGAGAAGTGCAGGGGAACGTTGACGCAGTTGAAAAACTCGAAATAGTTCCAACAGGAAAACTTTTTGGTGATATTAAAATAGCCAAATTGATTATTGAAGACGGTGCGACTTTCAAGGGCAGAAGTGAAGCTCGCAAGGGCGCGGAGAAAACCCCTACTGACCAAAAAAAACCCGAACAGGAAAAACCAAAATAAACTTTGGCCCAGCACTCAGCTGGGCTTGTTTTTTTCGAGGGAGGAATGGTTTTGGCAATATCTTTTATAATAAACCCCGAAGCCTGTGGAGGGAAAGCCTTATACCGCTGGAAGCGTTTTTCGGCTTCACTGCACAAAGAAGATTTGATATATACTGAATATTATACTTCCCGGCCCCTTGAAGCAGAAGAGATTGCCCGGAGGGTAGGGCCGGTTAGTGACGTTGTCTATGCTGTTGGAGGGGATGGAACTCTTCTTGAAGTGGCTAATGGGCTTTGGGGAGAAAACATTCCCCTCGGGTTGATTCCATTTGGAACCGGGAATGATTTTGGAAAATGCCTGGGTCTACCTAAGGAGAGCTCGGAGATCTTGAAGATGATTAAAAACCCCAAAACCAGGAGAATTGATGCAGGAAAATTAAACGGTAGGGTTTTTTGCAACGTTGTGGGTATTGGTTTTGATGGGGAAGTTGCTCTTTCTGCAGATAACTTCTTAAAAAGATTCGGGGGAACTCCGGCCTATCTTTGGGGTGTAATTAGAGCTTTAATGACCTACAAAGCTCCACAGATGGAAATAGAGATAGATGGAAAAAAAATAAACCAGAAAACCCTTCTTGTTGCTGTTGGAAATGGACAATATTACGGGGGAGGCTTGAAAGTTGTCCCCGAAGCAAAACAGGATGATGGGCTTTTTGACATCTGTGTTATTGATACTCTTTGGGTTGGGAAACTATTGTTTTTGCTTCCCCGGGTTTATGGAGGGGGACATTTAAAACAAAAAGAGGTCCATATTTACCGGGGGAAGAAAATAAAAATAACCTCGGATATTCCCGTTGTTGTCCAGGCCGATGGAGAAATTTTAACAAACACTCCCGTTGAGCTGGAGGTAATACCCGGGGCTCTAAATTTTATTGTTGGCCATAATTCTTAATAAAGCTTATAAAAAATATTTCCCGGGAAATAAAAGGGGTTAAATTTTCCGCTGGAGGTTTTCTTGATTTTTCTTTTCAATGGGGAAGGAGTTAGCGAGGGCGAATTGAATACAAAAGGAGAGGAGGGATCAAATTTGCTACCAGAAGAGCTTTTATATTCAGAAGAAGGAGAATGGGTTCGCCTGGAAAATGGATATGCTTATATTGGGATTTCCCTCCCCTTTTCGGAAAGGTTAGGTCGGCTTTTGGAAATTGAACTTCCGCAGCCAGGGGAAATGATTGAACAAACAATTGAAATGGGATCCATTGAAGGGGAGCGGTCCTTCAAGGAACTGTTTGCTCCCCTAAGCGGAAAGATTGAAGAAATCAATAATGAAGTTGTGGAAAAGTCGGAATTGCTCATCCAGGATCCTTACGGAGATGGGTGGCTTTTAAAAATTTCTATTCTGGATCGAGAGGAACTTGATACCCTCCTCAGTGCGGAGGATATGGAGTTATTAATAGAGAAAATCCATGATCTGGAGGGAGGGGAGGATTACG
>PUKG01000071.1 GCA_003550445.1 Halobacteroidaceae bacterium | reverse complement strand
GTGAAGTCCTAACTCTTCCAGGGCAATAGCTTCCCCCCAGGGAGAAAAAACCGTTGAAAAAACTTCCCCGTCCTTTAACTGGAAAACAAAAGCTGCAGTACCTCCCGCATTTTCTCCACCGATATGCATCGCCAGGGGATCATTGGCATTTTCCCGACAAATAACTACCCAGGTCTCTACTCCTGCTAGTTCCATAGCCTCTGGTAAGAGTTTTTTTATTCTTTCTTTTCGAATTTCAGGCCAGGGATTGGGCTGGTTAAAAAACATTATTTCTTTTTCCATGTTATTTCCTCCCAAGAATCCTTTTATTAATCTTCATTTTACCCAGGTAAGGTTCATTTATGTTTTTTCCAGTAGTTACTTATTATCCTCAACATCATCCCCAATATTTCCCCTGCAAAAGAACTATCAATTTCCCTATGCCCTATCCGGTCGTAGGAAATAATAAAACAGGGATTAATCTCTAAGAAAAAAGAAACCTAAATCCTTTAAAAACATTTCCCCTTTCTTATTAAATATCCTTTGACCAAAACCCTTTCCCTTTAAATCATTAAAAGTTCCCCGGCCTCAAGATAATTTCTCCTTTGTCAATAATCCCATGATTTCTCACAAAGGAAATATGTCAAAATGAAAAAAGGGACCTGTCTAAAATTCTTCTCAGTCCCTTTTTTAAACACTTTTTCTTTTTTGTGTTTTACTGCTTAAATGAGATTTTTCCCTTTTTGCATAGACGCATTACCGAAGCCTTTCCGGTAATTAATGCAGGCGGCAGTCCTCCTGTTCCCTGAAGCCATTGGCCGCTCAACTGTATATTTTTTAATCCTTTTACCTTTCCAGAATGGTCCATCGCTTTACTTTCAAGGGTTGGAGCAAAAGCAATAATCCCGCCCCGATAAGAATTGCAGTACCTCTCAAAAGTTTTGGGGGTTGCAACATCTAGAACCTTTAATTTCCCATCCATCTCGGGAAAACGATTTGCAATTGCTTTTACAACTTCCCTCCCAATCCTTTCTTTTTCCTTTCGGTAAACCTCTTTTTCTTTGGATAAATTATCCCAGGCTTCATAATCATCATTAAACTGATTAATAGTGACGGAAAAAAGAGTTTTTCCTTCCGGGGCAAAATCCGGTTCGTAATCATAGTTGGTTAGCTGTAGGCGGTCCATAGTTTTTCCATTTACCAGGAAGGGAGACACAACGGGAAACCGGAGGGTCCTTGGAACATCGCTGGGAACCCCTTCATACCCTATTGAAATCCTTAATTCAGAAGGTACCGGGTAAACGTCAGAATTCTGGAACCGCTTTTGAAATTGGGGATCAGGATACTTACTTTTGAGAAGTTTTTCAAAAAAGAAATTTGCATCTATGGCGGCAATAAAGTAGTCGGCTGTGAAGGATTTTCCATTGGCGCATAAGGCCTTTTTGACCTTATCCTCCTCTATTTCCAGCTCAAGGACCTCGCAATTGGGTTCAATCTTCCCCCCAAGGGAAAGGTACCTTTCTTTCATCCGCATGGCCAGAGCTTTTGAACCTCCCGCAGGCACAGATGCCTGGCCTTTTGTGAATCCAGCCAGAGCAAAAAAAACCATTGAAGCAGAATATCCATCAGGTAAAAAGGTTTCCAGGATTCCCCTTAAAGCGGGATGCTTAAAGTTTTTTGCAAAATCAGTAAGACCAATCTTCCCATATTTTTGCAAAACTGCCCCGGCATCCTTCATGGAAAGCATCAGTTTTATCTTCTCGATTGGGTTCATCATATCCATGGGTTTTCCAACTGGGATTTCAAATGAATGAAGTTTTTCAATAGTATTGCAGAACTCTTCAATGGCTTCTTTATCTTCTGGAGAAATTTCCAGCCAGCTTGCTTTTAATCGTTCAAGATCCCGGTAAAGATGAACCTGTTGTCCGTCTTCATGTTCGTATGTCAAAAAGCTTTCGTGGTGGTGTATTTTTACATCTTCTCCCAGGGCTCCAACCGTTTTCCAGAGTTCGTTAATCGGGGTTCCTTCTTTTGTGCCAATTAACCAGTGGATACATCCATCAACATGGTAACCCTGCCTATCCCATCCGGTACATTCTCCCCCTAGGGTATGGTGTTTCTCCAAAATTACACTCTCAAATCCATTTTTTTGGGCAAAAATCCCTGCTGTTAATCCAGAAATTCCCCCCCCAATAATTAATACTTTTTTCATTTATTCTTCTCCTCACGTTTAATTTTTTGAATTCTTTCTAAATCTTTTCCGGTTTCCATTAACAGCTCCCCTAATTTTTCTTCCTCAAACCAGGAGGGAATCTGATCGTTTGCTACCATTACCACAAGTCCCAGCTGAAAAGCTCTCATCTTGAAAAATATTTCCTTCCGCTCTTCTACTGTCCATTTGCTCATTTCTCCCTCTTTGCCCATCTCCTCAATCAATGCCTCTTCCATGCTGGAATAGGACTGGGAATAGGGATTTGGTTTAAGGGTTAACTCCCGGAGAAAAACCGGGTAGTCCCGGGCAAATTCTAAACTTGCTTTTCCAATTTTGGCAAACATATCCTTCTCTTTCTGTTTAGAAAGTAACTCCTGGGAAATCAAAATAACCTTCTTTACAACAGCCTCAACCAGTTGATCAATGTTTTCAAAATTTACATAAATGGGAGCTACTGAGCTACCGAGTTTCCCTGCAACATTTCTTGCGGTAATTTGATCAAAACCTTTTTCTCGGGCTATGTTAAAGGCTGCATCTATAATTTCTTCTCTGGAAAACCTTGTTTTTGGTGGCATTATTTATTCCCTCCCCTTAAATACCATTTGTTATCTAACTTTTGTTATATAATACTCTCTTTTTTTCCTCCTGTCAACCCCTTTTTTTATTTTTGTTCCGAGACTTTCCAAGGCTTCATGAAACCTCAATATTTATGAGGGTTTAAAAAACCCGGGGATTATTTCTCCCGGGTTATTAAAACTTGGTGAAGCTTTTTAATTTTTGTTTTTTATTCAATATCCATCCCGAACTATCTTTTCTCCGACAAAAGGGAAGCAAGGAATTGAATATCAACATTTCCCCCTGTTATCAGGCAGCAAACCGGCCCTTTTCCAGGTTTTACTCGGCCATTCATTAAAGCAGCAACGGCTGCGGTGCCCGCCATTTCGGGAACAACTTTCCCTCTTCCCACAAGGTAGCAAAGAGCTTCCTCCATTTCTTTCTCAGAAACGGTAACAATATCGTCCACCAGGTCCTTAACAATCTGAAAAGGTAATTCACCTGGTTTGCTTACAGCAATTCCCTCCGCCTTTGTTGTTACTTCAGGTAGCTGGACAGGCGTTCCCGCTTCAACTGAAGCTTTCATGGAAGCCGCACCTTCTGCCTCAACACCAACAATCTTAATTTTCGGATTTAAAGCCTTTAGAGCAAGGCCACTTCCAGAAATTCCTCCTCCCCCTCCTATGGGGCAGATATAGAGATCCACCTCTGGAACATCTTCGTATATTTCCAGGCCGATGGTTGCATTACCGGCAATTATTTCGGAGTCATCAAAGCTTGGGACATAAAGGGCCCCGGTTTCTTCAACAATCTTTTCCACCATTTCTTTTGCTTCATCATAGTGTGCTCCAGAGAGGATAACCTCAGCTCCATAGGCCCTGAGCTTTTCCACCTTGTTTTTCGGAGTGGTTTCGGGAACAACTACTATTGCCTTTACTCCAATTAGGCGAGCTGAATAGGAGAGGCCAAGC
Organism: Halobacteroidaceae bacterium; assembly: GCA_003550445.1. GTDB lineage: Bacteria > Bacillota > Halanaerobiia > B1SED10-174 > B1SED10-174 > T1SED10-26. The sequence continues at coordinate 617 of PUKG01000071.1, read as the reverse complement.
CCGTGATTTCCAGATGAAGCAGTTACCACTCCATTGGGAAGATTATCTTTGCCCATTGCTAATAATTTATTAAGATTTCCCCGTAGTTTAAACCCCCCTGTGGCCTGGAGGCTTTCAAGTTTCAAATAAATTTTATGTTCCATTTCTTCACTTAAATCCTGAAAAGGAATAGAGGGAGTCCTGTGAATATAGGGGGCAATTCTTTCCTTTGCTTCTTTAAATTTCTGCATGTTTAGTTTGTTTTCCATAATTATTTCTCCTCTAATTTTTATTTAAGCCATTGGTGATTTTCTTTTTTCTTTCAGGAAATCCTTCCTGTCGTTTTCCTGGATTAATTAAACACAATTTAATAATAACAAAAATTTCCCTGGAGGACAAAGAAAAATAACTTTTTTGTTTTTTTCTAAAACCAATAATAAATACTATAGGTAAGGTATTCTGATTTTTTTCATTTAAAGCAAATCTATCTTAAATTTTTTTACACCCGGGCAGAAACTGCCCGGGTGCATAAAGGAGGGAAGTAAACCCGATATTTTTTTAGAGGCTTTCTTTCTCAAGCAAAAGACAAATTGTATAAAGCAAATACCTGTTTGGGGATTGCCATTCTACAGGTAATC
>PUKG01000007.1 GCA_003550445.1 Halobacteroidaceae bacterium | reverse complement strand
GAATGTCCTGGTGGTTTTGGTGGGTGCCTCCATGAGAAAGCTGACCTGCTGTCTCTTCCCCGGGAAAAAAGTTATTCATAAAAGCATAGAAAACTTCATCGTTAACAAGGGGGTTGCCTCCACTATGAGAAATGAAAAACCCAACCCCTTCTTCCGGTAATAAATAAAACCCTGTATCAAATAGCATGGTTCCTCCGGGGTGAAACAGCACTCTTCTACCATTAAAGGTTTCTTCGATAAAGCCATAAGCCATACCATCTAAAAGGGGATGATGGGTAAGGAGCTGGGAAAACATTTTATCTACTGTTTCCTGTCCCAGAACCCTTTGTCCGCCAATCTGTCCGCCCTGAAGGAGGGCTAACATAAATCTGCCCATATCCGAAGCAGTGGTGCTCATGCTTCCTGCGGGCTCAGACATAAATTCGAACTTTCCTTTTTTGAATTCTCCATCAATAAAGCGGTAAGCATTGGTCATATTGGGTGATAGTTGATGGGGCAGGGGCTGGCGGAATGAACTACTTCCCATATCCAGTGGTTCATAGATATTTTCCTCAATATAACGGGCAAAAGGAATTCCAGAAACCCTTTCCACTATATACCCGGCAAGAGAGGACCCGTAGTTCGAATATGCGGAAATCTTCCCGGGAGGAAAAACACGTGCAGGCATTCTTTCCCGGACAAATTCATCAAGGGGTTCCAATTTTTCCTGGGAAAGGAAAAACATATTCGTACTGTAGGCCTCGAACCCGGGGGTATGGGTCATGAGGTGTTTAATGGTTATTGGTTCATTGCCGGAAGTTCTGCCGCCAAATTTAACCCCGTCGGGAATTATAAAATCCAGGTACTCATTAATATCTGTATCAAGATCCAGATAACCTCTCTCAAAAAGTTGCATTATCGCGGTCCAGGTAAATATTTTGGACGAAGAACCAATTCTAAAAAGGGTTTTCCCGGGATCCACAGGCGTTTGAGCATCAATGTCTGCATATCCATATCCCTTTTTAAAAATAATTTCTTCCCCTGAAACAACTGAAACCGTTAAATTTGGGATATTATTCTCTCTCATTTGCCCCTGGATTATTGTATCCAAAAATTCCTCAACCTCAGTTCCATCAAAACCGGGATTGTTGTTAAAACCTGCTTTTACATTAAATCCTGAAAAAAGAATTATAATGGCAATAAAAATAACGAAACCATGACTCCTCTTCAACTTTCATCTCCTCTTCCTTTATATATTGGTTTAAAAATGCCCTGAATTATTTAACCGGGACATGACCATTGTTTTACCCTAAATAATTATGGAAATCCCCATCCCCCCCCTTTGGAAATCATTTTTCTAATCTTTTGCTTTCTTTTTACACAAGGCCACATAAAAAAATAAAAAAGATTTTCCGCCAAAGATATTTCTCTTGAGCTTTTACAATGAGCGGAAAACCCGAAAATTAATCCTGATATTTTATAACTTTTAATATGGAATGGCCTTTGAGTAAAAATTTGTGGCTTTGATTATGGATTTTCCCTTCCTTAATTAATGTCAAAAAAACCCTTTTTCTATCTTTTGATATGTTCTTTTTATTATACTCCACGGAGAACAAAATACCTTTTTTTATTATGAACTAAATTTTTCTGGTTTTTGGGAGTTAATTAACTTTGTGCCCTGATTTTAGGGAAATTTTCCTTAAAACCATATTAATTTTTCTTTTTTATAATACTGAATTCTCCCAGGTGAAAAAAACCCCGGTAACTTAAGATCGCATAACACATTGCCCTGGGTTAACTGATAATTAACTTCATTGGGGTTTTCTTAACCATTGGGTATTGACAATTGAAACTTTTTTATTGTTTTTTAATAAAATTTTATTGACTTTCGATAAATCTGCTGTTACAATTAATTTGTCATTCCCCAGGGAGGTGAGAACAATTGAATCTTTAATTTTTTTTATTTTTGGGTTTCTGGCAATTATAATGTCTTTATTCCTTAATCCTTTCCTTAAAATACTCCAGAAACTTTACCGCCTTATTGGCATCGAAGTTAAATTCTCCAGCCGTTCCCGGAAAATTTTTCAAACTTTATTTCTTTTCTTTTCCGCTGGTTTATTTTTTATCGGATTTTTCCAATTATCTTGAATTTTGAAAGGAGTTTTTAGAAATGCAATTACTGGGAAAGAAATCTCTTGCTTCTAAACTGTTAACTTTAGTTAATCTGGCTTTAATTCTTGTTTTTATCGGTTTGATCGGAATGGTCATTTTTGTTTCTTACTTTTTACTGGCTGAGGAACTGCCTGCGGTAGCATCTTCGGGTATTTCCCTTCAGGGTCCCGGCCTAATCGTCCATCTGGAATCTGAGGGAGCCCTTGAGATTGGTTATTCCTTTTTCACCACCCAATTGCTCCTGGCCATTCCCTTGATTTTAATGGTGCTTTTCATTTTATATAAGCTGCGATTTATCTTATCCTCCTTAAAAAATGAAAACCCATTTTCCCCGGATAATCCAGTCCATATAAGGCATATTGGTTATGGGATTATTGCTACGGTTGTAGTTTCTTCAATTGCCGAAGGAATAGCCGGTTATCACTTATCTCCCATTATTTCTGAAAAATTCCCCCAGTTATCCTGGCAGGCCTTTTCTCCTGATTTAACCGGTATATTTTTTGGACTGTTAATTTTAATTCTTTCTGAAGTATTCCGACAGGGAACTGAATTAAAAAAAGACCAGGAATTTACGGTTTGAGGTGATAACAATGCCCATTTTAATCCACCTGGATCGAGTTATGGTTGAGAGGGGAATCTCCTTAACAGAACTTGCGGAGAAAGTAGGTATAACACTGGCTAACCTTTCAATTTTAAAAAACAACAAGGCAAGGGCTATTCGCCTGAACACCTTAGAAGCCCTTTGCCGGGAATTAAACTGCCAGCCCGGAGACCTTTTGGTTTACCTTCCTAATTCAGAAGAGGAAAAAGCAAAGGAATGAAAACCCTAAATGCCTTTTCCTCTAACCTATCCTAAATTTATTTTTTCCCCTGAAATTGGAATTACTTTTTTATTGCAACGGTTACCCCGTCACCAATAGGTATTATTGTGCTCTCAAGCCTTTCATCACTTGCTACCAATCTATTAAATTCTTTAATTGGCGGAATCAGGTAATGCCATTTTGGGTCTAAATCAATTACCGGGAAAAGGGTGTCTTCAGCAACAAGAACACCTCCGGTTTTAAGCAACCTTATACAATCTTCTAATAATAAAGGGTATAGTCTCTTGTCAACATCCTGGAAAATTAAATCATATTCCTGGGAAAGGCTAGGTACTATTTCTTTTGCATCCCCTAGGATTATTTCAACCCATTTGGAGACTCCAGCACGAACAAAATTTTCCTTTGCTTGTTTTCCAACCTTTTCATCATATTCAATGGTGGTAATTTGTCCTCCCCACTCCTTAACAATAGATGCCATTGAAACCGTAGAGTATCCTATGCTCGTTCCTATCTCCAATATTTTATTCGCTTTTAACATTTTAACCAGTTGTTTTAGATACCTTGCTACATCATCGTCAACTACAGGAACAAAATCTTTTAACTCGGTTTCTTCTTGAAACCTCTTGCGGTTGGTTTCTTCTTTTTCCTTATAAAGACTCTCTATATAGTTCCTTATTTTAATTAAATCCACCATGTCCAGCTCCTTTTTTGGGAAAAATCTCTAATCCGTGTTTTAACCACATCTCAATTGGGAAATGGAAAAAACCTCCTGTCGGTAATTTCTCAAAAAAAAAGGGGCAAGGGAGGATCCACCGCTATTTCTTTCCATAGCCCACCTTTATCAATAAAAAATTTTATTTTTGTTTTTTCATTTGGGATCTATAAATAAGAATTGCACCGGCCACTACAAGTCCAATGGGAACAAGATTATTCAAAAAGAAACGGCCAACTGCGGTATCCAAACGGGTAACAACTAAAAGAAAAAGGGAAAAACCAAATAGGGACAAACCGGGATATAAGGGCCAGTATCGTTTCCCATCTGAGGAACCTGAAAGCTGTCGGGTGTGAATAAGATAAACAAGAATAAAGGCCATACCGATAAAAGAGAAAAACAAATACCCTGCAATTCCCCATTGCCCCAGGGTAGGTTCCAAAAGGACAAAAGAACCCAGCATTAATAAAATACAACCCGGAATCAGAAGGCCAACATTTCTCAGATCGGCTACTTTACCGGAAGCCAGGTACACAACAATGAAACCGCCCCCGAGAACCAGCAGGAACCAATCTCCGCGAAAAACTCCCAGATTTGAAAGCAGAAAAAACAAACCTAGAAAAATCAAAAGTGCACCAATCCATTTTCGCTCCATCAATAACCCCTCAT
>PUKG01000003.1 GCA_003550445.1 Halobacteroidaceae bacterium | reverse complement strand
TCTCTTTTTTCTCCTTAAACCACCTGGCCAGACAGAGAACCCCGTTTCCACACATTTCTCCCTCGTTACCATCCGGGGTGAAAAACCTCATCCTGAAATCACAATCTGGGGCGGTTTCAACCGCCAAAAGACCATCCCCTCCTACAGAAAGGCTTCTTTTACAGTACTTTCTTGCCATATTTTTCAGTTGCTGGGTCTTATACTTTTTTTCCAGGTTATCAATAATTATAAAATCGTTTCCGTTCCCCACCATTTTAGTAAACTCTACCATTAAAAATCCCATCCCTAGTTTTTTTTTGAATAAGTCAATCCAAATACCTAAAAAAATTTAACCAATAATTTTTAGCTTAATCCTCCATGCTTCCACCTTAAACTGATTTATCTTTCTATCCCGAAAAAACCCGCAATGATTTGAATTGGGAAATCCTATTTTGAAAAAGGTTTTAAATACTCTCTGGTTTCCAAACTTAACTCCTCAAAAAAATAAGAGAATCCACTTTTGGAACATCCCTGAAGGGATTATAAAATTAAGAAATGGTTTTTTCTAATTCTTATTTAACTTTGAAGCTTCAATAATGAACCTTTCCAATTTATTTTGAATTCCCTCAAACTCCTCACTTGATTTTACTTTTACATGCCGCATTTTCTTTCCGGTGCCTTCAAGCAATCCTTCAGGATCTTCAAGATCAACTCCCAGCATAAACATTAAAGAAACCCAGTTTTTGTGGGCAGCAAGGGCAGCCATACCCCAGCCGTCATAACCAAATTGCCTGGCTCCATAACCCATCATTCCATCCTTACAGTCAATGGAATAGGTAATTTCAGGAAAAATCTCCAGGATTAAATTGTGGATTTCAAGGTACACTTCTAATAAATCTGGGTCTTTATCTTTTAATAACTCCCTTATTTGTTCTTCGCCTGGCTTTTCAATATGAGGGTGCTTTCCCTTGGAATTATCCTTCATTTTTAAAAAACCTCCCCTCCTCTACTAAAAATTCTGCGTAAGGGGAAAATTATCCCCCCGGGGCATTATCCCCAAGACCTTTTTTACAACCCATGTGAGAAAGATTAATGATCGTTTCTGGAAAAGCTACCAGATCAATGGAAACAACCTGTACTTTACTTTATCAGCATAGCTTAAGTACCCATCAAGTTCATCCAACAATACCCTATCTTCTAAAGCCGTCCGTAAGATATAGCCTATTACAACGAGTAAACCTGGAATTAACCCAAGCCACGAACCAAGGACAATTGGAGTCGCAAGCATACTTATTATTGCTCCAACATATCCCGGATGGCGAACAAATTTATAGGGTCCTCCCGATGCAACCTTGTGGTTGCGCTCATCTTGAATGCGAACAGTTGAAGAAAAGAATTTGTTTGCCGCCATGGCCCAGGTCCCAACCAGTGCTCCCAGGACAAAAATCACGAGAGCTATTACCTGTAACATTGGGATGGAAAACACAGCCCAGCCAAATCTATTGTCCAAACCCGAGACTATCAGGACCAAAAGGGGACCTAAAATTGCAACGAAAGTTGCCAGGGCAATATCCCATTTTTTGGTCCCCTCCTGCAATTCAGAGCGTTCCAAAAGCAGAGCCCGATCCATTGCCAGTGCATTGGCTACCACAATTAAAAGGGTTGCACCCAAATAACTCCAGGCCATTTCCCAGAAAACATTACCTGAGGTGAGAAATAGCAAAGCTCCTGCTAATCCTAAAAAAATTAAGTTTTTTACCCACCATTTCTTAATACCAATTTCCTCTTTTTGATTTCCTTTCACATTACTCTTCCTCCTCTTTTTTGTTTTGTTTTTGAACTTAAAGCAATATAATCAAATTTTCTTCCAATAAGTCCCCGGATTGTCTTAGCTTCAAAACCGTCGGTAAATTTTGAGGTCAAAAAAACTATAAGATTCCTCCTACCTCTCTACTTTAAATAAGAAAAACCTCCTCCTAAAAATGCTGCAACACATTTGGTATAGAAAGAGGTTTTTTAGAGTCACTTTAATTCATTTTTTAGTAATAAAACCTCATCAGGCGGGTAATAGGGTCGGCAAAAAGCATCTGCAACCATCCAGGAGCGCCTATTGAATAATCTAACCCCAAATTTTTTGCCCACAGGTTGGTTGTTTCCTGGTAAAGAATTGTTCCCAAATCACTATTTACCAGAGTTACAATACCTTCACCTTTTTCAGGAAACATTACCATAAAAGATTTCCAGCCCTGGTTTGATCCCCCGTGGGAGACAACCAGTTCTCCTTCAGAGGTTTTATTAACACGAAAACCCAGTCCGTAAAGATCAACGGGAGTAAACATTTCATGCAGGGTGGATGTTGATAAAATGGCTTCTCCACCCTGATAGCCCTCCATGAGGTTAATCAAAAACCTCCCCAGGTCAACTGCACTTGAGAGTAAACCCGCTGCTGCTTTTTCCGCAAACAAATAGGTGGGGAAAGAAGTGCCAAAAACTGAATATCCCGTTGCAGTTTTTTCCCGGAGGTGACTTGGCCACTCATAAGAACTATTTTCCATCCCCAGGGGCTGAAAAACCCTTTTTTGCATGTATTCTTCAAAGCCCAGCCCACTTACTTCTTCAATGATCAATTCTAAAACACTATACCCACCTCCGGAATATTTAAAACCTGAACCGGGTTCCTCAACAATCCGGACGGCCTTTCCACGGCGGGCTTCTCCCGTTAGAGAATCTAAAAGAGGAGGAATATCCCTTGTCGGCCGATAGCCCATGTAGCCCCGGGGAGCAAGCCCTGCAGTATGGCTTAATAATCTGCGGATAGTTACTTCCTTCTCATCAAATTCTGACTCGGGAAACTCCCATAGAGAAAGGTATTGCCCTGCGGGAGCATCCAGGTCAAGGAGGCCTTCTTCAACCAGCTGCATTACTCCAACTGCTGCTACTGCTTTAGAAATGGATCCTGCCTGAAAAACGGTTTCCGGGGTTACCTCCCAACCTTCTTTCTTATTGCCAACCCCATATCCATAAGACCAGGTTATTTCCCCGTTTCTAACTACTACCACAGCCGCTCCGGGAATTCTGTTGGTTTCAGCTATATCAACCAGAGCTTCCTCCAGGAAAGCAAAAGAATTTGATTCCTCCCCATTTAGCGGCCATGGTATAAGCACAATAAAAAGCAAAGTTATTAAAATTATTCTAACTCTCATTATTAACCCCCCTTTACCCCAGTTAAGAATTTAAACAAAAAATTTTCTTTCGGGAAATAACCCCACAAAAACCCAATCCCCCCCATAGGTTACAATGACAGGGGATAATCCCCTGTCGGAACAAATTAGAAACAAAATTTCTGGGAAAGAGGGAAAACAGGAATCGGATATTTTCAGGGTTTTAATATATTAAAATTTCAATTTTTTGTAATATTCTCTGTTTTAAAACAAAATTCCTTTTTCCCTTTTATTACTGGTAATTTGATGGGGATTACCCAACTGGTTTCAAAAGAGCAATCTAACAAAAAGTGCAACTGTTTGTATTTTTTGTTATACTAAAAAGTGTCTATACCTCCTTTTCTTAAAGCAGAAAACCCGGGAGGGGTTTTTATGAAACGGTCAGATTTAATTGAAAAAATTTCTTCCTTTTTTGCAAAAAAAGAGGAGATAAACACCGTTTACCTTTTTGGCTCAATTGCAAAAGGCAAGGATAGGGAAAAAAGTGATCTTGACCTGGGCCTTCTATATAAACCCGGCCATAATTCAATTGAAAGATTTGAAAAAAACCTTGCTTATGCAGTTGATTTAGAAGCAAGTTTAAAAATTCCAATTGACTTAATTGATCTTAAGAATGCTGACCCCTTCCTTTTACACCAAATATTCTCAACAAAATTTATTGTTTTAGATAAAGATCCTTCTTTTAGAGTAAATTTTGAGGTAAGAAGAAGAAAAGATTTTTTCGACCGGCAATATTTTTATCAAAAATACTATGAACAGGCTTTAAAGCGGCTGGAGAGGAGGGCCCTGCATGATTGAAAAAGATATTTTAAAAAGGAGACTTACGGCTCTGGATGATTACCTTCAAGATCTTGAGGAAATAAATAAAGAACATAATTTACAAAGCTTCCTTGGAAATAAGTAATAAGGAGATACACAGAAAGGACCCTTCACCTGGCAATTGAAACCTGTTTAGACATAGGGAACCACATTATTTCTTATGAATGGTTCCGCGAACCAGAGAACAATCAAGACATTTTTCAGGTTCTATCAGAAAGGGAAATCATTGGAAAGGACCTGGGGAATAACCTTAAAAAAATGGCCCAATTCCGAAATATAATTGTCCATGATTATTTGAAAATAAAACCGGAGATTGTTTTTTCTATACTTACCAGGGACAGTAAAGATTTATCTATCTTTGCTATCCAGATAAAAAATTCCTACCTCAAAGATTAGACCAAAAACATT
>PUKG01000100.1 GCA_003550445.1 Halobacteroidaceae bacterium | reverse complement strand
CATCTAATGTTAGTTGACAAAAAAACCCCGGGCATGCCCGGGGCTTTTTTTCAGTTTATTTTGCGTAATCTACAGCCCGAGTTTCTCTGATAATTGTAACTTTGATTTGACCCGGGTATTCCAGGTCATCTTCAATAGTTTTAACAACGTCTCGTGCAAGTTTGGGTGCAGCTTCATCTCGAACCTTATCCGGTTTTACAATAATTCTAATTTCTCGGCCTGCCTGGATAGCGTAGGCTTTATCAACACCTTCAAAGGAATCAGCGATTTTTTCCAGGCTTTCCAGTCTTTTTACATAAGACTCAAGGGTTTCTCTTCTTGCCCCAGGTCTTGCAGCAGAAAGTGCATCAGATGCGGCCACCAGAATTGCTTCAGTGCTTTCAAATTCAAGGTCTTCATGGTGGGCCAGAACAGCGTGGATTACAGCTTTATTTTCTCCATATTTCTTACAGAGGTCTGCTCCAATTTCAACGTGAGGTCCTTCAACTTCGTGGTCAACAGCTTTTCCTATATCGTGCAGCAGGCCTGCTCTTTTGGCGATATTAACATCAGCACCAATTTCAGCTGCCATAATACCACATAGGTGAGCTACTTCAATGGAATGGTTTAATACATTTTGTCCATAACTGGTCCGGTATTTTAGTCTTCCCAGTAATTTAATAATTTCTTTATGAAGCCCATGAACCCCCGTATCAAATGCTGCCTGTTCACCTTCCTCGCGAATTTTGGTTTCAATTTCCCTACGGGATTTTTCCACCATTTCTTCAATTCGTCCGGGGTGAATCCTACCATCGGCGATTAATTTCTCCAGTGCAACCCGAGCCACCTCTCTCCGAATTGGATCAAATCCAGAAAGGATAACGGCTTCGGGGGTATCATCAATAATCAAGTCAATTCCAGTCAGGTTTTCAAGGGTTCTTATATTTCGACCTTCCCGGCCAATGATTCGTCCCTTCATTTCATCATTGGGAAGGGAAACAACGGACACTGTTGTTTCGGCTATATGGTCCGCAGCGTATCTCTGGATGGCGAGGGAGATAACTTCTCTGGCTTTCTTTTCAGCTTCTTCTTTTGCCTGGGTCTCTTTTTCCTTGATCATCCTGGCCAGGTCTTTTTCTACGTCTCTTTCCACTTGCTGAAAAAGTTCCTGTTGAGCTTCAGCCTTGGAAAAACCGGATATCTGCTCAAGCTTTTGCAATTGTTTTTCTTTAATCAGCTGGTTTTCTTCTTCTATTTGCTGTATTTTCTGCTCTTTAGTTTTGAATTGCTCTTCTTTTCTTTCCAGTTGCTCCGATTTCTTCTCCAGATTTTCTTCTTTCTGTAAAAGCCTCTGCTCTAATTTCTGCAGTTCATTTCGTCGTTCCCGGCTTTCCTGTTCAATTTTTTCTTTTGTAGCATGTGCTTCCTCTTTTGCAGCAAGTTTTGCTTCTCTTTTAATTGTTTCGGCTTCTTTTCGGGCTTCTTCCTTAATACTTGAAGCTTCCTTTTCAGCCGACTGAATCCGCATTTCTCCCAGAACCTTGCGAACACCATAGCCTATAATAAACCCTAACAACAGGGCTAACAATCCAATCAACAACGGGTTTTGCAGGATTGGGTTCACCTCCCTCCATATTCAGTTGTTATCTAAAAACAAAGCTAATTTTTACGGGGGTAAAAAGGGTTCACTCTTCTCTATTTTAAATCTTTTAAGGTATGGTGTCAAGAAAAACAAAAACCCCGCCGAAGCGGGGATTGGTCTCTACTTTTTAGCCTCATTAAGTTCCTTATCGGCTTTTTCTGGAGGGGTTTCTACAGGAAAGCCCAGTTTTTCTTTAACCTTGAATTCGATTTTTTTCAGGAGATCAGGGTTTTCTTCAAGGTAAACCTTGGCGTTTTCCCTTCCCTGCCCCAGGCGTTCATCCTCAAAAGAATACCAGGCTCCGGACCTACTGACAATTTCACAATTAACAGCTTCATCGAGTATCGATCCTATCCCGGAAATACCGGTTCCATACATGATATCAAATTCAGCTTGCCTAAAGGGTGGGGCAACCTTATTTTTTACCACCTTTACCCTTGTCCGGTTTCCTATTGTCTGGTCACCGTCTTTTAAAAGCTGCACCTTTTTAATTTCCATCCTGATTGAAGAGTAAAATTTTAAAGCCCGGCCTCCTGGAGTAGTTTCAGGGTTCCCGAACATCACTCCTACTTTCTCACGAATCTGGTTAATAAATACTACGACACTTCTGGATTTACTTATCGAACCGGAAAGCTTTCTCATGGCCTGGGACATCAACCTTGCCTGGAGTCCTACGTGGGAATCGCCCATTTCGCCTTCAATTTCTGCCTTGGGAACTAACGCTGCCACTGAATCTACTACAATTACGTCAACAGCATTACTCCTAACAAGAGCTTCACAAATTTCCAGGGCCTGTTCTCCTGTGTCCGGTTGAGAAATCAAGAGATTATCAGTGTCAACACCCAGTGCTTTAGCATACTTGGGATCAAGGGCATGCTCGGCATCAATAAAGGCTGCTATTCCGCCTTCTTTTTGAGCTTCAGCAGCAATATGCAGGGCAAGGGTAGTTTTTCCTGATGATTCGGGGCCAAATAATTCGACAATCCTTCCCCGGGGAATTCCTCCCACTCCCAGGGCAACATCGAGAGAAATTGATCCGGAGGGTATTGTCCCGATATTAAGATTGGCAGTGGCTTCCCCCAGTTTCATTATCGAACCCTGCCCGTACTGCCGGTGAATCTGACCTATAGCAACATCAAGCGCTTTTTGTTTTTCGCTCATTTAATTCCCTCCGTTTTATTAATCTTATTCCATTATAGAACACCCGTTCCTATTTGTCAAGGGATCCACATCGAAAACTTATATCTTCCATAACCGTGTAAACAGGTCCTGAAGGAGTAAGCTGGCTTTTTATCAGCTGCAGGGAAGAAACAGAAAAATCCGAGGAAAAAAACCCCCGTTGTTGTTCAAGTGCCATCCTTAAAGGTCGTGTATTTTCCTGGGCTTTTACCCGGCCGAGGGTAAGATGGGGATGGAAATTCTCCTTCCCTTCGAGTTTTACTCCTGCCCTATCAAGAGCTTTCAAAACTTCTGGTTGGAGCTTTAAAAGCTCATTCTTTCCCCGGCCAACCCCGGCCCAGACAACCCTTAACTTTCCTTCCCGGGGAAACCCTCCAACTCCAGCAAAATTTACTGAAAAAGGCGAAAACCCTTTTACAGCCTCTTTTAATTCCTTGATTATTCCTTCTATTTTAGAAGGTTCCACATCACCAATAAAATGAAGGGTAAGGTGAAAGTTTTGAGGTTCAACCCACCGGATTTTAATTGGGGACTTTTGAAGTTCCCTCTGTAAACCTATTAGTTGGGGTGTAATCAAATCCGGAACTTTTATTGCAACAAAAGATCGAATTCCCATCAAAAAAACCTCCCATAAAGCACCAAAATCAAATATGATAACCCATTTTCCTCATTTTTTAATCATCCATGATTTCCAGAATATATCTCCTAACAAGATCCAGGGCATGGTTTGCTGCTCTCCATTTATTATCTTTTCTTCTTGAACCAAGGAGTTTTGTTGTTGAATACTCCCTTTCCGGTCCCACCAGGGCAAAGCTAACGGTCCCCACAGGTTTTTGGGGGGTGCCTCCTCCCGGACCTGCGATTCCCGTTAAGCCAACACCGATATCACTTTTGCAAATTTCCCTGGCTCCTCGGGCCATTGCCAGGGCAGTTTCTTCACTAACAGCTCCATGCTCTTCAAGAATTTCCGGGCTTACCCCCAGGACATCCTTTTTTACTTCATCATGATAGGCGACAATACTTCCCAGGAAAAATTCAGAGGCTCCAGGGACATCTGTTATCCTATTTCCCAAAAGGCCTCCCGTGCAGGATTCAGCAACAGAAAGGGTCCAGCCTCCCTGGCTCAGCAAAATAGCCATTACACCTTCGAGGGAATCGTCACCCTCCCCATAAATATAGTCTCCGAGGATTGCAGAAATTTCCCTGGCAACTTCAGCAATTTTTTCTGCAGCCAGTTCCCGGTTTTCTTCCTTACAGGTAATCCTTACCTGGACTTCTCCTTCTCCAGCCAGGGGAGCAACAGTTGGGTTGGTCTGGGATGCAATAATCTCTCGAAGCCTGTTTTCTACTTCGGATTCCCCAATTCCAAAGATTCGAAGAACCCGGGAGTGGATAATTTCCCTTCCCGCCTGTTCTTCAAGGAGTTTAGGGCGAACCCTATTTCTAAACATCATTTTCATTTCAGGTGGAACCCCGGGAAGAGCAAAAATTTTCCTTCCTTCCACCTCCAGCAAAAAACCAGGGGCTGTACCGGTTTCATTAAAAAGGGGCTCTGCTCCCGTGGGAAGGGTCGCCTGTTTCAGGTTTTCTTCCGGCATTTCCCTATCCCGCCTGGAAAAAAAATCCCGGATCATT
>PUKG01000193.1 GCA_003550445.1 Halobacteroidaceae bacterium | reverse complement strand
TTAATTTAAGAACGGTTTTTCCGGAAGAAGAAGAAATTTTGGTCAAGGAATTAGAAAAGATTTGGCAGGAGGTGGGGAAGGATGAATGAACGGGATAAAGTCCGTTTGACAAGTTATTCTCAGAAAGCAGGCTGAGGATGTAAAATGGGGCCGGAGGCCCTTAAAAAAGTTCTTTCCCAATTACCTGCTCCAAAGAAACGGAAAGAAGTGCTTGTTGGTCTTGATATTATTGATGATGCAGGGGTTTACCAGATTAATGAGGAGCAAGCTCTGGTCCAAACGATTGATTTTTTCACACCCATTGTTGATGACGGGGTGGATTTTGGGCGTATTGCAGCAGCCAATGCCCTGAGCGACCTTTATGCAATGGGAGCCCAACCTTTAACTGCCCTCAATGTAGTAGCTTTTCCCTCCCAGAAAATTCCCCTGGAAATTCTGAGCGACATTTTAAGGGGAGGACAGGAAAAAGTGGAAGAAGCAGGAGCAGTTATCATTGGGGGACATACAATAGATGATGAGGAACCCAAATACGGCCTTGCTGCAACAGGAGTTGTTCACCCCCATAGGATAATAAAAAAGAACGGGGCACAACCAGGAGATATTCTGGTAATGACCAAACCCATAGGAGCCGGAATTCTAACTACAGGAATGAAAGGAGATCTGGTTGGGCAAGAAGAAATCCGTAATGCAGTTGAAGTTATGGCTACCTTAAACCATGCCGGATCCAAAATTTTAAACTTCGATGTAGTAAACGCAATGACGGATGTAACTGGGTTTGGCCTCCTGGGGCACCTCTGGGAGATGTTGGGGGATAGCCAGACTGCAGCCAAGCTAAAAATAAAACCTGACTTGTTTATTGAAGGAAGTGAAAAGCTGGCTAAAGACGGCGTTGCTCCTGGAGGAACCCTTCGCAACCTGAAATTTTTGGAAAGGAATGTTAAATGGGGAAAAACCCCCCGTCACATTAAATTTTTGCTTTGTGATGCAATGACTTCAGGAGGGCTTTTAGCCGCTGTGAAACCAGAATCCCTGGATAAGGTAAAAAAGGAACTGGAAAGTAATGAAGATGTGCCTGCCGTTTTAGTAATAGGAGAAATAATTTCGGGAGAACCTGGAATTAAAATAAATTAATTAATCCCAAAGAATTTGGGAAATTTGGTTAATAATCAGACCCCTTTTGCCGATAAAAAGATAGTAGAGAGAAACTTTACTGTCTTTGCTGGGCTAAGGGGTTTTTATTTGTTTTATCTACTCGGGAATCCTAACTAAAAAAACCTGGAGGGAAATAGGATGGGACAAATCCAACTGGTTACCTTTGAATTATCTGGAGAAGAATATGGAATTGATATTTTAAAGGTGCACGAAATAAAGCGCTTAAAAGAAATTGGAATTACTTATGTACCAAGGGCCCCTGAGTTTGTAGAGGGTGTTATTAATTTAAGGGGCGATGTAATACCGATAATTGACCTGGCAAAACGTTTTGAACTGGAAACAGAAAAAAATGAAAAAGAAACAAGAATTATTGTTGTTAAACAGGAAGAAAAATATATTGGATTAACTGTAGATCGGGTAAATGAAGTTTTAACCATAGATTCTGAGGTTATCGAAGACCCTCCCCAGGAAATTTCCCAGATAAACTCCTTTTATATTTCTGGAATTGCTAAGTATGAGGAAAGACTGGTAATTGTCCTGGATATTGGAAATATTTTATCTCCTCGTGAAGAAGAAGAAATTACAAAAACTGCAGGCAAGGGGAGAAAATAATGGAAAAAATTGATTTTGAAAAGTTTAAGAAACTTTTTTTGCAAGAAGCAGATGAACAGTTAGAGGTAATGGAAAAAGCAGTAATGGAGCTCGAGGAAAATGGGGAAAACCGAAAAGTGATTGATGAATTTTTCCGGATGGCCCACTCCCTAAAAGGTTCCGCTGGAAGCATGGGTTATTCTGCAATTGCTGATTTAACCCATCAAATGGAAAATGTTCTGGATAAGCTCCGGAACAACCCTGGTTCTTTGAATGATGATATTACGGATCTTTTATTTATCTCTATTGATACACTGAAACATTTAAGGGAAAATGTTGAAAAGGATATTCCAGAGGAAGAAAACCCGGACATCCAACATATCCTGGAAAGATTTCAGGATTTTATTTCTATTGAAACTGATGGCAAAAAGAAAGCAAATGTGGAAAAAAAGATTCAACTTACATCCCAGGAACTCAAAAATCTCAAGGAGAAGGCCGGAGAAAATAATGTTCTTCTTCTTTGCTTTGAGCTAATACAACAGCAAGAAATGCAAAGCATGATGGCGTTTTTGGTCCTTAATAACCTCAAGGACGAGGGGGAGATTGTAAAAACTTTCCCCCATCACCTAGAAGAGGTTGAAGGAGACCTGCCATATTTTTCAATTTTAATTTGCACGGAAAAAAAAGAAGAGGATTTAGTTAAACTGGTTGAGCAGACTTTGGATAGGGAAGAGTTTAAAGTTTTTCCCCTGGAGGATATTGAACAGGGGAAAGCAAGTGATTACTTTCAGGAAATAAAAGAGAATTTTTCCCGTCGGGATGAAAGCCGTGACAGTATCCGGGTTGATATTGAAAAAGTTGATCAGCTAATGAAATTGGTGGGAGAACTTGTTATTGATAAAGAAAGATTACTGGAGATTTCCAAAAATATAAAGGCCAATTCCCGGGAAAACTCTGAAGCGCAGGCATTATTACAAACCATTCCCCATGTTGATTTTATCGCAACTGAACTTCACGAATCAGTTATGGATATTAGAATGTATCCGGTGGGAAGTATTTTCAAACGATTTCCTCGCCTGGTTCGTGATATTTCAAAACAAACTGGAAAAGATATTCATCTGGAATTTTCCGGGGAAGATACTGAACTGGATAGAACAATTTTGCAGGAAGTGTTCGACCCCCTTGTTCATTTGTTAAGGAATGCAATTGACCACGGAATTGAAGCGCCTTCCCAGAGAGAAAAGTCGGGGAAACCATCTCGGGGAACGGTAGCTCTTAATGCCTGGCAGGAAGAGAATAATATAGTAATTGAGGTAAAAGACGATGGTGCGGGAATTGATCCGGAAAAAATAAAAACCAGGGCCCTGGAGAAAGGTCTGGTTACTGAAGCTCAGTTGGAGGAAATGGATCAGGAAAGCATTCTGGAGTTGATTATGGAACCAGGGTTTTCCACGAGTGAAACTGTTAATGATCTTTCCGGTCGTGGAGTTGGCATGGATGTGGTAAGAACAAATATAGAAAAGCTGGATGGAGAGGTGGAAATTTCCAGCGAAAAGGGAAATGGGACAAGTATAAAAATAGTTCTTCCTTTAACCCTTGCCATTGTCCAGGCTTTAATGGTAAGAGAAAAAGGTAATGATTATGCAATTCCTCTTTCTGCAATTTTTGAAACGATAGCTGTTAACGGACAAAACTACAAAGAAGTTATTAAAACGGTAAAAAACCGGGAGGTTGTGGTCTGGCGAGACCAGGTTATTCCTTTAATTAGGTTGAGCGAATTTTTCCTTCTAGGAGATTCCCATCAGGAAGGGTTTTTGATAATTGGAGGAGTTAAAGGGCGGATGATGGCTATTATGGTTGAAGCGGTAATTGGAGAACAGGAAATTGTTATCAAATCCCTGGGGGACTTTTTGGGCAAAGACAAACTTTTCGGAGAAATTCCCGGAATTTCGGGGGCAACTATTAAGGGAAATGGAGAGGTAGCCCTTATTCTGGATATTCAAGGAATTCTAAAAAGCTTTAAAAAGGGAGGAGAGGCAATTGAGCGCTAAAGTGCTGGTAGTAGATGATGCATCTTTTATGAGGTTGAATTTAAAAAATATCCTGGAAAGTGAAGGTTTTGAAATAATAGGGGAAGGGACCAATGGGCAGGAAGCAATTAAGTTATATCAGGCTGAAAGACCGGATGTCGTAACCATGGATATCACAATGCCGGAAATGGACGGGCTTGCGGCTATGGAAAAAATAATTGAAATGGATCCCCAGGCAAAAATTATAATGGTTTCAGCAATGGGGCAGGAAACCTACATTAAAAAAGCTATCTTAAAAGGAGCCAAAAATTTCATTGTAAAACCATTTAAAAAGGAAAAGATTGTTGAAACCTTAAATAAAGTCCTTGCAAGCTAACTTACTTAAAGGAATAACTTGGGGGGATTAAAGTTGGGAAAAAAGATTTTAATTGTTGATGATGCTTCTTTCATGAGGTTAAACTTAAAAAATATCCTTGAAGGGGGCGGTTACGAAGTAGTTGGAGAAGCTACCAACGGGGATGAAGCTGTTAAACTTTACCGGGAAACCGAGCCAGATCTGGTAACCATGGATATTACAATGCCTGAAAAGGATGGAATAACTGCAATGAAAGAAATCCTCGAAAGTGACCCAAAAGCTCTCGTTTTAATTATTTCAGCTATGGG
>PUKG01000060.1 GCA_003550445.1 Halobacteroidaceae bacterium | reverse complement strand
GTTCCCATCTCGAACACAGAAGTTAAGCCTTCCTGCGCCCATGGTACTGCGGGAGAAATCCTGTGGGAGAGTAGGTCGCTGCCGGATACTTTCTTTTTTCCCCGTCTCAAGTGAGGCGGGGCTTTTATTTTTAATTTAGGTTTTATTTTAAAGGAAGGAACTCATCTAATGGGGAATATTTTGGTGAAAGAAAAATTGGTTAATATTGAAAGGATGAAACAATTTGATTGAAATTAAAGGATTGTCAAAAAGTTATAACCGTGGAGAAATAAAGGCTGTGGAAAATTTAAATCTTGAAGTTAAGCCGGGAGAAATTTTTGGATTCCTTGGGCCCAATGGAGCGGGTAAAACAACTACAATTAAAATGATGGTCGGATTATTGCGTCCCGATCAAGGTTCGGTATCAATTAAAGGGTTTGATATTCAAAAAGACCCCATCGAGGTAAAGAAGAGGATAGGTTTTGTTCCCGATCAACCAGAAGTTTATGAAAAACTTACGGGCCTGGAGTACCTTGAGTTCATGGCTGATGCTTATGAAGTTTCCCGGGAAAGAAGGCTGGAAAGAATGCAGGAGTTACTTGAAACCTTTCAGATGGAAAATGCGGTTTTTGATTTGATCCAAAGTTATTCCCATGGTATGAGACAAAAAATTATTTTAATAGGAACCCTTCTTCATGATCCTGAGGTAATAATTATGGATGAACCCATGACCGGCCTTGACCCTAAATCTTCCCATGCTTTAAAAGAAATGATGAAAGAAAAATGTAAGGAAGGGAAGGTAATGTTTTTTTCCACTCATGTTCTTGAAGTTGCAGAAAAATTTTGCCATCGGGTGGGAATAATAAATAAAGGAAAGTTAATTGCCCTGGGAACTCTGGAAGAATTGCAAAACCAGGCCCAGCAAAAATCTTCCCTTGAAAATATTTTCCTGGAGTTGACCAAGTCATGAGATGGAAGAATTTTTGGCATCTTGTTAAGTTAAATGTTAAAATAACTTTTGGTCTTTCGGCCTGGCTATATTATTATCGTAAAAAAGACCGACGCTTCTGGGGAGGGCTGGGAATTTTTGCTATTATTCTGGTTTCAATAGCACCATTATTCTACCTTTACCTGCGCATGGTTCAAGAAACTATCCAGAACCTGGCGGGAACAGGGATGGAAGGTGTTGTTATTACCTCTGGGGCAATAATAGCTTCAATTCTGGTGCTGGTTTTGGGAATCGCCTATGTGATTTCAGCTTTTTATTTTTCCAATGATCTTGATTTCCTGGTTAGTCTTCCCTTTAAACCGGCAGAGATTCTTGGAGGGAAATTTATTGGTGTTTTGGTTTCTGAATACCTTACTATAGCACCCTTTTTTATTCCCCCGGTTGTGATTTATGGTCTTAATGTTTCCGGAGGACTCCTTTACTGGATATTTTCCGTTATTATCTTTTTATTTGTTCCCGTTATCCCAATGGTTTTAGCATCTCTTTTGGTCATGGTTTTGATGTCCTTAACAAACCTGGGAAGAAAAAAAGATTTATTAAGGTTTCTGGGTATGATTTTAATTCTGGTAATAGTAATGGGGGGGAATTTTTACTTAACCAGACTTCCCGAAGGACAGGAAATGGAATTCATAATGGGGATTCTGGAGGATCCTGATGGTTTGATATCTTTTACCGGAAGAGTTTACCCACCTTCCATCTGGATTACAAGAGCCCTATCCGGGCAAACCCCTGGATCACAATTGTCGAATTTAATCCTTTTTTCCGGAATTTCTGTTATCAGCTTTGGAATTTTAATGGTTGGGGCTGATCGTTTATTTTTCCAGGGGCTTATTGGAGGCAGAGAAATTTCTGCTGGAAGAAAAGTCCGCCCGGGTTTACTTGAACGGAAAACAAAAGCAAGACATCCTATTTTGAGTATTTCAATTCGGGAAATTAAAATTTTAATTAGAGTTCCCATTTATCTTTTTAATAGTGTTTTTATTCTGGTTGTTGCTCCCCTTGCTTTGTTTTTTCCTTTGTTGATGGGAACTGGTGGTATGGACATTAATGAATATATTGGGATTGTAGATCCCGATTTATTGATTCTTGGAGGGATTGGCTTTTTTGGTCTGATGGCTCTTTTTGGACCTGCTTTATCAAGCTCAATTTCCCGGGAAGGAAAACTATTCCGCATTTCTCAAGTGATTCCAATCCCACCTTTCAAACAAATCCTGGGGAAATTGTTATCCGGATTTTTTATTTCTCTTTTGGTTATTCCCCTTGTATTTCTTGCAGCAATTTTATACATTCCCTGGAGTCTGGGAGAAATTGTGTTGATTTCTTTCCTCGGTTTTTTAGTTGCCTTTCCCTTAATGGGTTTTAGTTTGCTTTTGGACTTGATCAGGCCATATTTTACCTGGCAGAATCCTCAGCAGGCAATAAAACAAAATATGAATGTTCTTTTTGCCATGGTAGGAGGTTTTTTGTTTTTAGCCGGGCTAGGTTGGGGAGCATTAAAACTGTTAGAAATAGGATTATCAATTACCTGGATCTATTTTTTGATTGGGATTTTATCACTGACAACAGGGACCTTGATTATGGTAGCCCTGTTTAAAATTGCTCCGGAGAGATATAAAAGGATAAGTTTGTAAAAAAAAGAGGAATCCCGTTACTTGCGGGATTTCTTTTTTTTGTGTATCATTAAGGTCTGAGGGGGGATTTCTATTGGAAGGAAACTTTATATATTTTTTAGGAACAGGTGGTTCCCGCCATGTTATGGCTGAACAATTACGATCAACAGGTGGAACCTTTTTTAATATAAACGGAGTCCGAGGAATTATTGACCCCGGACCTGGAGCCCTTACACAAATGGTAAAGGCCAAATCCCTTCTAAAACCTGAAGAGTTATCCGCGGTTATTTTGAGCCACGGTCATATTGACCATTGCAATGATGTCAATTTGGTTATTGATTCTATGACCAGAGGTGGTTTAAGGAAAAGAGGGACTCTTTTTGCTCCAGGTGAAATATTAAATGGGAAAAATCAGGTTTTGTTTAATTACCTAAAACCTTTTTTAGAAAAAATTGAAAAGTTTGAACCCCAAAAAACGTACTCTCTTAACGGCCTTTCTTTTTCTAGTTCAGGTCTACACCAACACGGAATGGAAACTTACGGGTTTTCTTTCTTTTTAGGGAAAGAGAAACTTTCGTTTATTACGGACACCGCTTATTTTTCCAACCTTGTTGAGTTTTATGAGAACTCAAAATGGCTTGTGGTAAACCTGGTTTTAGAAGAAAATTGCGGAAATGCAAAACATCTTGATATTAAGGGAGTAAAGGAGCTTTTAATCAAGATAGACCCGGAGATAGCGGTGGTTACACATTTTGGGAAATCAATTCTAAGGAAAGGGCCTCAAAAGGTGGCCTCTCAACTTGCCAGGGAGACCGGGATAAAAAAAGTAATTGCAGCAGAAGATGGCCTGAAAATTAAACTTAATTAAGGCACAAAAAGAAGTAACAAAGGGAAAAGAGGATCATTTAAGAGTAGAAAGTATTGACCAGGAATTCTTTTTCTGGTATATTGAGAAAAGAATTGAATAAAAGTGTCTTCAGGGCGGGGTGCAAGTCCCCACCGGTGGTATAGCCCACGAGCTCAAAAATGAGCTGACTCGGTGTAATTCCGGGGCCGACGGTAAAAGTCCGGACGAAAGAAGACTATTTTTTTATGCCAGCCCTGAACAATGTGTTCAGGCTATTTTTTTAGGAGGTCGAAAAATGAAAAATGTAAACAAGCTTGCTTTGGGTGGAATTTTAAGTGGAATTTCAGTTCTTCTAGCAATTTGGATTCATTTTCCAATTATTCCCGGTGCTGGCTTTTTGCTCTATGACCCTGCAGATATTCCCATCTTAATTGGGGGTTTTATGTTGGGCCCGGCAATTGGAGCAGCAATGGCTTTTATTGTTTCTGTTTTGATGGCTGCAGTGACAGGGCAGGGAGGCCCAATAGGGGCACTCATGCACTTTTTGTCCACTGGAACTCTTGTTATTGTAGCAAGTTATATCTACATTAATGACAAAACTCGAATTGGTGCTGTAAAAGGTTTAATTGCGGGGAGCATTGGCATGGCGATTATTATGGTTATTAGCAACCTTATTTTAACCCCGATATATATGGGGGTTCCCAGGGATGTTGTGATTGGAATGTTATTACCGGCAATAATACCCTTTAATTTATTAAAAGCCGGAATAAATTCTGTCTTTACCTTCCTAATTTATAAAAAGGTCAGTGGTTTCCTAAAAAATGTTGCTGAATAAAAATCCCGCCCTTCAATGGGCGGGTTTTGATTTTAAAAAACAAAAAGCCCGAACCAGCAGCTCTATTAACTAATTGGTTGGGCGGTTTTTTTGAAAAAACAACTTTTTGAAAAGCAACCGTCAAAAAAATTACCCCTCCAGAAGTAGCTGAAAAAAG
>PUKG01000011.1 GCA_003550445.1 Halobacteroidaceae bacterium | reverse complement strand
TTGTTTGCCAAAAACATCCTGCTCACTCCACCAGATTATCTTTTCCCGGGGAAAGTTAAATCCTTTCCGTACTGTAGAATGAACAAGGTTTATTGTTCCTGGAAGAATTTTTTCCTCAGGGGTAATAATCCGGCATTTAAGTTCAGGGTTTTCCAGGTGCTCTTTGACCTTGGAAATTTTGGCCCTTGTACCGAGGCTAATAACAACGCTAAAATTTTCTTTAATACGTTTTTCCGCACTTAAAATCAGTTTTTCAAGATTAGCTCCAAAACCGCTTACTCCCTCTGCCTCCACTTTAATTTCTTCTTTCAGTCTTAGTTTCCAGTCTTCAGGGGGATCCTCATTGACGATAATAAGTTGTCTGGATAGAAGTTCCTGGATCACATCTCCAAGCCCGTGGAAATTTTTTCCGTAAGTAGGCAGAACACTTCCCTGCTCCCGGAGGGAAATCTCCATTTCTCCCATTTCAACGGAAAAATTCTGGGCCCTTTGTTCGATAAAACGGGGATTATCTAGGATCATTGGAGCTGATCCGACAAAATCCAGAAAAGAAGCCATTTGTCCGTAAAAATAGGGTAAATACTGGCCTCCCCCATCTGGCATCTGTCCTTCCTGCATTAGCTGAAGGTCAGCTCCTTTTTTTTCTTTCAGATATTGGGCTTCTTCTTTTTTTTGTGCTTTTTCCAGCCTTGAAGCTTCTCTATCCCAGTCTCTTTTGATCTCTTTTAAAGCTTCCTGTCTTTGAGCGGGAAGAATCTGTTCACTGGCAGGGGGTAAAATAACTCCCTTTAGTTTTTCTATGGAGCGTTGGGTTCCAAGATCAAAAGATCTAATAGAATCAATTTCATCATCAAAGAACTCAATCCGAACTGGCAAATCCTGGTTAAGGGGAAAAACATCAATTATCCCACCCCGCCGAGAAAATTGACCCCAGCTCTCAATCTGGGGAACTCTTTCATATCCAGCCCGATGTAATCCTGTAATAAGGGATTTAATATCATGTGTTTCCCCGAGGGATAGCTTTTTGGTTTGATCAGAAAAAGAAACCGGGGATATTAACCCCTGGAGGGCAGCCTGTATCGAGGTAACAATAAGGAAATTCTGTTCCCTGGAAACCAGACGGGTTAAAACTTCCATCCTTTCTCTTCGGAGAGAGATATCGGGTTTGATTTTCTCGTGGGGTAATACCTCCTGGGCGGGGAAAAACAAAACCCTTTCACCATCAAACTGGACCAAATCTTCAAACAAATCCAGGGCTTCCTGTGGACCCCCGGTAAGGATTACAAGGTTGCCTGTTTCTTTTCCTATCCCCCAAAAAAATAAGGACTTGGGGCCTGTTTCCAGGTCCTTTAGCTGAATTTTTTCTCCCCGAGAAAGAGCTTTTTTAATTTTTTGATATGAAACGTTTTTTTCCAGTATTTTTGAGAACATATTCTGCCCCTTTCCAGGAAATTACTTAAATCCCACCGGGAAATACCCGGAGGGTGTTTTTCAAAGGTTTAAAAATTTTAAAAACCAAGCCTTCCTTTAATCTTCTGGCCTTTTATTAATAAAGGCCATGGCCTGATCAAATCCTTCTTTTAATAATACCAAAAGTCCCTGGACGGCTTTTTCAGCGTGGCCTTTTTGTTCTTCTTGTTCTGTTTTATCAAGGGGTTTAAGGACAAATTCACGGGGCTCTTCCCTACCCTGGGACCGTCCAATTCCCATCCTTAACCGTGGAATTTCCCGGGTACCCAAAGCATTTATTATTGATTCCATCCCCCTGTGTCCCCCTGAGCTACCCTGTTTGCGTAACCTCATCTGGCCCGGTTCAAGATCCAGGTCATCATAGATTATTAAAAAATCCTGCGGATCAACCATGGTCTTACTTTGCAAACACAAACAGGCCGAGCCGCTGCGGTTCATAAAGGTATGCGGCTTGGCTAAAATAATCTGTTGGCCAAAAACTCTGCCCCGGGAAATCCGGCTACGGCAAATTTTCTCAGACCAGTTTAGATCAAGTTCCCCGGCTAAAGCTTCTACAACCCAGAAACCAATGTTATGTCTGGTTGCCCTGTACTCTTCACCGGGATTGCCCAATCCCACCAGGATTTTCATCCCCATCTCTCCTGAAAGGAAGAGCGCAGCCAGGCTGCGCTCCTGTTTTTATTCTTTGTCTTCTTCTTCCTCTTCCCCTTCTTCATCTTCATCCTCTGCACCAATCAATTCGGGTTCGGCATCTACATCTTCAAGTTCTTCTTCCTCTTCTTCTTCGATTTCGGCAGTCGGGACAATTACAGTAACAACGGTTTCATCAGTAGGAGTAATAAAATCAACTCCTTCAGGAAGATCAAGTTCCCCAACTTCCAGGGAATCACCGATTTCGAGGGCACTAACATCAAGGGTTAGCTGAGAGGGGATGTTTGTGGGAAGACATTCCACTTCAACCTCTCGCAATAACTGGCTTAATACTCCGCCTTCCTTAACTCCTGCAGGAGTCCCTTCAAGTTCGATGGAAACAGAAACAACCATTGTTTCATCAAGGGAAATTTCGTGAAAATCAGCGTGGACTAAGAAACCCTTGAGTATATCTCGCTGCAAATCTTTCAGCATTACAACTGCTTTGTCCTGACTTTCTTCCCCTTCAATTGTCAGGTCAATAATTGCATTGCTGGCCAGGCTGGAATACAGTTCCTGTGCCTTTACCTTAATTGGAGTAGCCTCCCGGTTAGGTCCATAAAGAATTGCAGGAACATAGCCCGCTTTCCGCATGCGCCGGGCATGCCCTTTACCACTTTCTTCTCTTGCCTTTGCTGTTAAACTGAGACGGTCCAATCCCATCCGCTCCTTCCAGATTTAAATATCAATAAAAAAGGGCTGACACCGAAATATCTTTACTAATTCTATCAATTGCTTCTCCTAAAAGTTTGTCAACAGAGAGTATTTTTACTTTCGGTTCATCCCAATCAAGGGGAATCGTGTCGGAAAAAACAATTTCATCAAAAACTCCAGAACTCAAGCGCTCCCTGGCAGGTCCAGATAACACCGGGTGGGTGCAACACCCAATAACCCTCTCACAGCCTGCCTCTTTCAGGTGGGCTGCTCCTTCAGTTATCGTCCCTCCAGTATCAATTATGTCATCCCTGATAATAACATTTTTTCCTTTAACTTGTCCAATAATATTCATAACTTCTGCCCGATTTGGTTCCGGTCGCCTTTTATCAATTATGGCCATAGGCACACCAAGCTTGGAAGCAAAACGGCGGGCTTCTTTAACTGCCCCAACGTCAGGAGCCACAACAACAACATCTTCCAGGTTTTTTTGGCGGAAATAATTAACAAAAATTGGTTCGGACAAAAGGTTATCAAAAGGAAGATCAAAAAAACCCTGGATCTGGGGGGCATGCAGGTCAATACTGACAACCCGATTTGCACCTGCTGCAGTAATAAGGTTGGCGACAAGTTTGGCCGAAACGGGATCACGAGGCTGGGTTTTCCGATCCTGCCTGGCATAACCAAAGTAGGGAAGAACGGCGGTAATCTGGGCTACCGAGGCCCGCCTGAGGGCATCAATTATTATTAGTAATTCCATCAGGTTTTCATTTACCGGAGGTGAAGTCGACTGCAGGACAAAAGCATGCCCTCCCCGAACACTTTCCTCCATTTTAACCTGGACTTCACCGTCATTAAAACGCCCAACCTGGCAGCTAACAAGGTCAACTTCGAGATAATCGGCAATCTTTTGAGATAACTGAGGGTTTGCATTCCCGGTAATCAACTTGATATTCTTCAGAGCGGCCATATTTTTTTCTCCTTATTTGTTTTTCTTGGAAAATGGCTTGGCCGGAACCCCAACAACGGTAACTCCTTCTTCCACATCTTTGGTAACAACAGCACCTGCACCCGTGCGGGCTCTGTCCCCAATATGCAGAGGAGC
This sequence comes from Halobacteroidaceae bacterium, assembly GCA_003550445.1. GTDB lineage: Bacteria > Bacillota > Halanaerobiia > B1SED10-174 > B1SED10-174 > T1SED10-26. The sequence continues at coordinate 537 of PUKG01000011.1, read as the reverse complement.
AACCAGGGTGGAATTACTTCCAATAAAAACGTCGCGACCCAAATAAGTAGGGTGTTTCTTCTCTCCATCATAGTTGGCAAAAATTGTTCCCGCCCCAATATTGCAGTTGGGTCCAATGGTAGCATCCCCAACATAGGCGAGATGGGGAACTTTGCTGCCTTCCCCAATAGTTGATTTTTTAACCTCCACAAAATCACCTATTTTTACCTTCTTATGGAGTACGGTCCCCGGTCGCAGGCGAGCAAAAGGCGCCACGCTACAATCAGGTCCAATTTCAGCCTGATTAACGTGGGATCTAATTACTCTGCTGTCCCGGTCCACCCGTGTATCAATTAGAGTGGTATCTGGTCCCAGCACCACATTTTCCCCAACCTCAGTTTTTCCTTTCAGGATTGTTCCCGGTAGAATAACGGTGTCCCTGCCAATTTTTACTCCGGGTTCAATATAAGTATTCCCAGGGGCTTCAATGGTTACTCCATTTTTCTGATGTTCCCGGTTGATTTTTTCCCTGAGAATTTCCCCTGCATTTGAGAGGTC
>PUKG01000238.1 GCA_003550445.1 Halobacteroidaceae bacterium | reverse complement strand
TTTTTCCTTGCCCTGCTTTTTATTTATATTTTTTCTCTGGTTCTGGGCATTTTTCCCTCGAGGGGAATGTATAATATCCGGGAAGGGATTACCTTTGCGGGAGTTGCCAGGCACGCTGTTCTCCCCTCCCTTGTCCTATCCTGGGATATGATGGCTCATAACTTAAGGTATACAAGGTCCTCAATGCTTGATGTTATCAAACAGGATTATATTCAAACGGCAAGGTCTAAAGGTCTATCTGAAAGAATTGTAATGTATAAACATGCTTTTCGAAATGCCATGCTCCCGGTCATTACAATATTGGGGCTGAGGCTTCAGATGCTTTTTGGGGGATCGGTAATAATAGAAACTGTTTTTTCCTGGCCGGGATTGGGGAGACTTGCTATAGACGCTGTCTACAATAAGGATTACCCGGTAATTATGGCTTTTAACCTGATAATTGCGGTAATAGTCCTTTTTTCAAACCTTCTAACTGATATTATTTATTCGTTTATCGATCCCAGGATAAAATATGACTGAAAGGGGAGGGTGGGGTTTTGTTAAAAAGAATTTTTCCCGGTGAATCAAAAGTTGTTCGAAGATTTTTCCGACATAAACTGGCAATTATGGGCCTTATTATTTTAGCTATCTTTGGTGTCCTGGCTATCATGGCCCCCTGGATAACAAGTTATCAACCTTATGAACAGGATTTTTTAAATTTATTGCAGCCGCCCTCCAGGGAGTATATTTTGGGGACGGATTCTCTGGGACGAGATGTTTTTACCCGGCTTCTTTTTGCGGGTAGAATTTCCTTAAGCATAGGGATAGTAGCGGTAAGCATCCAGGTTTTTATTGGAACAATGGTTGGCCTTGTTTCCGGATATTTTGGTGGAAAGGTTGATATGATTTTCCAGAGAATAACCGACGCTCTTCTCTGTTTTCCCACGCTTTTAATAATAATCACCGTTGCGGCCATGTTAGAAAGGACAACAATCTATACCATAATGTTAATTATTGGTCTTTTAGGGTGGCCTGGCCTTGCCCGGCTGGTAAGAGCAGAGACATTAAAACTAAGAGAATTCCCCTTCGTGGAAGCCAGCAGGGCAATCGGCTGCACCGACCTGATGCTAATGTTCAAACACATTTTACCAAATGTTATCGGCCCAATAATAGTAGCAGCAACCTTTGGAGTTGCAGGGGCAATAATAACGGAAACAAGCCTTAGCTTCCTGGGAATTGGTGTTCAGCTGCCAACTCCCAGCTGGGGGAATATGATTTACAGTGCCCGTTCCGTTAGTGTCCTTGAGAGAAATCCCTGGATCTGGTTGCCCCCGGGTTTGATGATTGCCCTGTGTGTTCTCAGCATTAATTTTGTTGGGGATGCCCTGAGGGACGCTTTTGATCCACGGAATTAAGGAGAAAAAACCTTTTTGGGAAGGTGCTCGCAGGTATTTTTTAAAAGAAAAAGTTTTATTTTTTCTGCAAAAACCTTTTAATCGGGTTTATTGGTTTCCCAATAAACCGTGAGAAACCAAAATAAATTTGAAGAGGGATTAAACCGATGGAAACTAGTAAAGGGTTTTTTAAAACAGAGATTGAGGCACCGATATTTATTGGAAAAGAGAAAGCTGTGAAAAGGTATCTAATTGCTTCCAATTCTGGCTATTTTCCTGTTCTCAATAAAACCAGGGATGGGAAATCTTTAATTGCTGTTTACAGAGATGGAGATATTCACGTTGGCCAGAGAGGTTACCTACGCTGGTCCAGATCTATCGATGGGGGTAAGAGCTGGAACCGAGGGGGAGTTGTGGCTGATGAAGGGATGGATATTAGAAATCCGGCTTTTGGGATTACCCGTGATAATACCCTGGTTGTGACATATGCTGAGCTTGATTCCTATCAAAATGGGGAATGGCTCCCCCTGAGCAAGACAAGGTACAATCTTTTTTCCCGGAAATCCACTGATTTGGGGAAAACCTGGTCTGAGCCACAAAAGATTGACAGCCAGGGGAATTTTTTTAGCTCCCCCTATGGTCGTATAAGTTATGATCCCCAGGGAAAGTTAATTATGAATATTTATGGAAAGGACGGGACCTATTTAGCCCGGTCCGAAGATGGAATTAACTGGGGAGATTATACCTGTATCAGTGAAGGCTTTAATGAAACGGCTATCTTAACTTTGAAATCGGGGAAAATGATTTCCCTTCTAAGGCATAATGATCGTGACCTTTTAAATTTATGGCTGAGCAGTTCAACTGATGACGGTTATACCTGGTCGGAGCCCAAACAATTGACGGGAAAATTTCAACACCCGGCAGACCTAATTGAACTTGCCAGCGGAGGGGTCCTTTTAACCTTTGGTTATAGGATGTCCCCCTTCGGAATCAGGGCTGTTTTAAGTAGAGATCAGGGAGAAAGCTGGGATTTTGAAAGAATGGTTGTTTTGACGGCTGATGCAAACAGCAGTGATTGTGGTTATCCCAGTTCAGTTCAACTGGAGGATGGGAGTATCTACACCGCTTATTATGCAGATTCCAGCAGCGGAAGGTTTAAATATACGCCAAAATACGAAGTTGGCCTCCATGCAGCGGGTATTAATTACAGTCCGGGGATTTTTTTGGAATAAAGGGAGGTTGGAAAAAATGAGCGAGTATAAAGAAGCAATTTCTAAGGCAGCGGATTGGATGGCCAATCACCAGAAAGAGGATGGGAGTATCAGCCCCCTGGAGGCGGGTATAGGGAGTTATTATAAATTGCCCATGGCTTTTATTTCCGCGGGGAGAATTGAATCTGCCTGGAAACTTTTGACCTGGATCAGGGATAATATTTTAGATGCTAATGGAGATTTTACCGGGCCTTACGAACGGGGAATTTATGAAGGTGTTTATCCTTATGCCAATGCCTGGCTTGCCGTAGGGGCACATGTTAATGGATTTTTTGATATCTCAATTCCGGCGGTTAACTTTTTGCTGGGGATTCAATCCAGTGAGGGAGGCTTTTTAACCGATAAAGCCTTAATTGGGGAGGTAGCCAAAGGATCCCATGGAGATGGGGACAGTGTTTATAAGGCTTTCAATAAGCCCGAGATTACTTTTGATATTATGTGCACGGCTATGGCGGGTATTGCCTGTCTTTACACCGGAAATCTGGATTCAGCTTTAAAAACCGCTTCTTTATTTGAAAAAATGTATTCAGAACAACCCGACCTAAACCGCGGTTTTTACTTCCACTATAAACCCGGAGAGGGCCTTTTTAAAACCTTCTCCGAAGATATGTCAGCGGCTTATTACCTTGATTTTAAGAAGGAAAAACAGTTTTACTTTGAACTCGGTATTGCAGCAGTATTTTTAACCAAACTTGCTCAATTTTCAGGCAGGGATAATTATTTAAAACTGGCTGAAGATTATCTTCAACTAATAAAAAAAGCTGCTCCCGACAAATATTCTACACCTCAAAGTGGAAAGATAGGGTGGGCTGCTTCATACCTTTTTAACGTGACCGAAAAAGAGGAATACAGGAACATGGCTCGGGAAGTGGCGGACTATTTAGTTGCAGCCCAGGATCCCTCAGGGTGCTGGTATAATGTCAGTAAAGAAAAGGATTTAAAAGTAACAACAATGGATGTAACCTCAGAATTTATTGTTCTCCTTCACGAAATGTTACCATCACTATAAAAGGGACCGGGCATTTTCTTTATTAAAGGAAAATTTGGATTTAAAAAGGAGGACCCATGAGCTCATTTGGTTATAATAACAGGATTTTAATGGTTAACCTCTCAAGTGGGGAAATTGGTTTGGAACACCCCGGAGATGCGTTTTACCGGCGTTACGTGGGTGGAGCCAACCTTGGGGCTTATTACCTATTAAAAAACTGGAAAAAAGGAATCGGGGCTTTGGATCCTGAAAATACAATTGTTTTTGCCGCAAGCCCCCTTACAGGAACCCCAGTTCCCGGGTTTTCAAGGCATTCAGTTGTTTCTGTTTCCCCCCTTACGGGAACAATTGTTGATAGCGAAGCAGGAGGTTATTTCGGCCCCGAACTAAAAAAAGCCGGTTATGACGCCGTGGTTATTACAGGTAAAGCTAAAAAACCTGTTTATTTAGCGATACTTGATGATAAAGTAGAGCTGAAATCTGCAGAAAACATCTGGGGCAGGGTAACAAAAGAAGCAGAAATGGGAATAAGGAAGGATTTAAAAGAGGATAAAGCCATCGTTACTCAAATCGGACCGGCAGGTGAAAACCTGGTTAGCTTTGCCTGTATTGTAAATAATCTAAAGCATTTTAACGGCAGAGGCGGGCTTGGTGCCGTTATGGGATCAAAAAACCTTAAGGCTATTGCGGTCAGGGGAAGCAAAAAGGTAAATGTTTTTAATGAGGAACTTTTACGGGAGAAGGTTAAATCCTTTGCCGGGAAATTTAAGGATAATCCTTTTAATAACCTTCTGAACAGGCTTGGAACAGCTGGAGTTACTACCCTGCAAAATACCGATGGTCAGCTCCCCACAAAAAATTTTCAGACCGGTGTTTTTTCAAAAGCAGAAAATTTATCGGGAGAGAAAATTCACGAAACCATTTTCCACCGGGCCGAGGCCTGTTATGCCTGTTCGGTAAGATGTAAAATGACGGTTTCCAATGAAACAGAAGGTTTTGAACTGGACCCTGCTTACGGGGGACCTGAATATGAGGGGATTTCAGCTTTAGGACCTTATACCGAAATTGGGGATCTATTAACCGTAGCAAAAGCAAACGAGATGTGTAATAAATACGGATTGGATGCAGTTTCTATGGGAAGTATTGCGGCCTTTGCCATGGAGTGCTATGAAAAAGGATTAATTAAAAAAGAAGAAGCTGAGGGAATTGAATTGGTGTTTGGAAACAATGAAGCCCTTATCCAGTTAATTAAAGCCGTCAAGGAGAGGAAGGGAATTGGCAATCTCCTGGCTGACGGGATCAGGAAGGCTGCGGAAAAAATGGGTAAAGAGGCAGAGAAACTGGCAGTTCACGTTAAGGGAATGGATTTTGCCGCCCACGATCCAAGGGCAAAGGTAAGCTTTGGGCTGGCTTATGCTGTTCAGCCCATTGGCCCGGACCATATTGGCCATTTTGGAGACCCTGGATTATCCCCGGATGGTTTTGATAATGTTCCCGATCAGCTTAATAGTTTTGGTTTTTACGATACCCATTCTCCAGATGACCTTGATTTGGGGAAAGCAGCGTTTTTTTATTATGGACAGATGATTAATAGTTTTCATGACGTTTTTGATATCTGCACCTTTACATCTGTGCCCGGGGGAACCTGGGAATTAAGTGATATTCTGGAGCTAATTAAAGCAATTACAGGCTGGAATTATTCCGCCTGGGAGCTAATGAAACTTGGGGAAAGAAGGGTAAACATGCTCAAGGTTTTCAATGTGTTAAACGGCATTGGAGCGGAAGAGGACAGGTTACCCCCAAGAATGTTCGAACCTTTCCAATCAGGTCCGAGAAAAGGGGCAAAAATAGAGAAAGAAGCCCTGGAAAAAACCATAAAAGCATATTACCAGGTTGCCGGCTGGGATAGTTCCGGTGTTCCAGGTAAAGCAAAATTGATTGAACTTGGTTTAGGCTGGCTCAGCGAGAGGTTGGAAAAGAAGGAATAAAAGGGAGGTGAATATGGTGGAAGCTCGGCCGGAAGCAAACAGGGAGTTGAAAACGGAAATCTTAAAGAAAATCGAACTGCTTGGTCCGGAAATTATTGAAATGGGAAGAAAAATATATAATAATCCTGAGCTGGGTTTTAAAGAGGTTAAAACAGCAGACTTTCTGACAAAAATATTAAAAGATTCAGGTTTTGATGTAGAAAAAGGACTTGGTCTTACAGGGTTTAAGGCCGAGCTAAAATGTTCTTCTGATAAGGAGAACAGGGGGCCAAATATTGCCATTTTAGGAGAATTGGATAGTGTTATTTGTAATGATCATCCCGATGCTGATCCAGAAACTGGAGCCGTTCACGCCTGCGGTCATAATGTGCAGGCGGCGGTAATGGTTGGATTGGCCCGGGCTTTTTCAGGTTTCAGCCAGTTAAAAAAGCTGGCGGGAAAGCTGACTTTTATTGGAGTTCCCGCCGAGGAGTACATTGAACTCGGCTATAGAGAAGAATTAAGGAATTCTGGGAAAATCAAATTTTTTGGTGGGAAACAGGAATTAATTCGGCAGGGAGTTTTTGATGATATAGATATTGTTTTAATGTTCCACTTATATAGCAACCCCAAGGGCAAGAAGGTGATGATGGGGGGCACGGCTAACGGATTTATTGCAAAATTTGTTAATTACCTGGGGCAAGAAGCCCATGCCGGGGCAGAACCACACCTGGGAATTAACGCTTTAAACGCCTGCATGCTCGGGCTGCAGGCAATCCATATGCAGAGGGAAACCTTTAAAGAGGATGATTATATAAGGGTTCATCCCATAATTACCAGAGGCGGGGAGTTAGTCAATGTAATTCCAGCAAATGTTACAATGGAAACTTATGTCAGGGGAAAAACATTTGAAAGTATTTTGTCTGCAAGTAAAAAGGTGGATAGGGCTCTCCAGGCAGGGGCTATGGGAGTTGGAGCAGAGGTTAAAATTAAGACCATCCCCGGTTATTTTCCTCAGAAAAATTGTCCGGAATTAAATGAAGTTTTCCGGTCCAATTTACTTGAATTTGTTGAGGATGGAAAAATTCAGGAAATGGAACATCAAACCGGCTCAAGTGATATTGGGGATATTATGCATATGCTGCCCGCAATCCACCCTTTTATCGGAGGGGCGGAAGGGAATGCCCATTCCCGGAATTTCCGGATAAATGACGAAGAACTGGCATATATTGTTTCTGCAAAAACCCTTGCTTCTACGGTAATTGATTTAATGGTTGATGGGGGAAGCCTGGCAAAGGATATAATTAAAAAATTTAAAGAAGAGAATAAGGACACAAACGTCCTGGAGTTCTGGGAGCAGATTTTTAGTTAAAGAAAAATAATGGTATTCCTAAAGGTTTTTTAATGAAGGGAGGGAGTTTATGGCAATTACCAAGGATAATATTTCCCAGCAGATCCATAAAGATCTTAAAAAGAAAATATTAAAACAGGACTTTAAATCGGGAGATCAACTTTGTATCAGAACCCTTGCCGAAGAATATAACATTAGCTATATGCCAATTAGGGATGCTCTAAATATGCTGGATGCTGAGGGTATGGTGGAGAAAAAACCAAGGGTAGGTTATTTTGTCAAAAAATATACCTTTAAAGAAGTTAAGGATATTATGGAAACGAGAAAAATGTTTGAACTTTACTGTATTGATAACCACTTTTCTCGGATAGATAAGGACAAAATTTCTGCCTTATTAAAGAAAATCCAGGAAACTGAAAAGTTTTCCCGGACCGAGTTTAACAGGCTGGATATAGAATTCCATGACGAAATAATTAATGCCTCCAATAATAGCTATCTACTGGAAAGGTTCGGAAGAATTAGAGAACTTGTAATGTTTTTCCGGCACCTGGATATTGACGGCATCAAAAAAGCCAACCAGTACCATATATCAATTATGGAAGCCATTTTAGCAGGGAATAAAGAAAAGACCCGGGAAATCCTTTCTGATCATATTGATAATGCCACGAAATCAATTCTCCAGTACTTGTCAGAAGAAGATATGGCAAAATAAAAACTCAATAGATCCAAACAGAAAAACAATTTTTAAAGATAAAAAGGTTATTTTTGGGTTTTCCCGATTTATGCAAATCCCGCAGGGAAATTTTTCTGGAAATTTTAAGTTGTTCTAAGGAGCAATCGGGGTTTTGGCAAATTTAAGTAGTTATTACAATAAACTGGTTTTTAGATGGATCGAAATTAAAATTTTGGATTCTGGAGGGAATCAATGGAAAATAACTTTTTGCTTAGGGTAAATTTAACCACGGGCTCGGTAGAAAAAGAATCCATTCCAAAGGAATTAATTAAAAATTTCCTGGGGGGGTCGGGTTTGGCTTCAAAATACCTCTATGATGAAGTCCCACCGGCTGTTGAACCCTATTCTCCCGAGAATAAGGTGATTTTCGCCGTTGGACCTTTTCAGGGTTATCCAGTTCCCGGTGGGGCAAAATGGTCGGTGGTATCCAAATCCCCTCTTACCAAAACCTTCGCCGTTACAACGGCAGGCGCTGAATGGGGGGTGCACTTTGGAAAAACGGGGTATCAACTTTTGATTATTGAAGGAAAAGCTGAAAAACCTGTCTACCTATATATTGGTGATGAAAAGGCTTCCCTTGAAGATGGTTCAAACCTCTGGGGAAAGGATGCTCTAAAAACAGCTGACAAAATCAGGGATAATCACTCTGATAAAAACCTTAGCGTTGCCTCCATTGGTCCGGCGGGAGAAAAGGGTGTTGGAATTGCCTGTATTGTTGCGGACAAACACAGCTTTGCAGGGAGATGCGGCATTGGGGCCGTTCTGGGTTCAAAGAATCTTAAAGCAATAGCGGTTAAAGGTAACCGAGAAATGGAATATCATGACGAAGAGGGCTTCAAAAAATTAAATAAAGAACTTTTTTTAATGTTAAGTGATAGTGCTAAAGAAGGTTACAGGCCTCACGGTACTGCTCTTGATTTGATGGGCTGTGAGCAGGTTGGAGACCTTCCCATTAAATACTGGACTGAGGCAGAATGGCCCGAAGGTGCGGAAAAAATTGGGGCCCCAAATTTTACAAAAGAAGTAAATGCCAAACCCTGGCCGTGTAAGTTTTGCCCAGTTGGCTGCCACCACCATGTTGATTTTGAATATGAAGGAGAGAGAATAATAGGGGCCGGGGCAGAATATGAATCCCTTGGTATGCTGGGTTCGAACTGCCTGGTTGATGATGTAAAGGCGGTTTCCAAGGCCAATGAACTCTGCAATCGGCTTGGAATTGATACAATTTCTGCGGGTTCTTTTGTTGGTTTTACAATGGAGGCTTTTGAAAAAGGTTTGATTTCAGAAACCGACCTGGGTGGAAGGGCTGCAAACTGGGGTGATGGAAAGTTCCTCCTGGAAATGGTTATGGAAATCGGAAATAAAGAGGGTTTTGGGGCAAGGTTTTCCCGGGGAATTAAACCTGCTGCTGAAGAGATAGGTAAAGAAGCATTGGATTTAATTGTTGAGGTTAAGAACCTGGATTTCCCTGCCCATGATCCCCGCTCCTATTTTAGCCTGGCAATCAATTATGCTACTGGGACCAGGGGAGCCTGCCATTTAAGGGGATATTCTCATGTAGGAGAGGGTGGGGCAATGCTGCTTCCGGAGATGGGACATGACCAGGTTCCGGAGAGATTTTCCATGGAGAAAAAAGCCTGGATTGCCAAAACCTATCAGGATCTGGCAGCACTGCATGATTCCCTGGTTATTTGTATTTTCATCCCCATTCATGGGATGAATCTTACCGAAGTGGCTAAAATTTTAAATCTAATTAAGGGGACGGACTACTCCCCTAAGGATTTAATGGAAATAGGAGAGCGGATTGTAAATCTCCAGAGGCAGATTAATATTAAAGACGGGATAAGCAAAAAAGATGATGTCCTCCCCAAAAAAATGTTTCAACCCAGCAGGTCCGGTTTTAGAAAAAACCAGGTTCCCGAACCCTTTAATGAAACTTTAGAGGAATATTATAAATTAAGGGGCTGGGATAGTGAAGGGGTTCCACTTCCTGAAACCCTGGCCAAATGGGGGCTTTAAAATGGAGATAAAGGTTCATTACCTTTCCCCTTTCATGGAGATAACAGAAGCAAAAAACGAAATAATAAAAACAAAAAAAGAATTAACTATAGCCGAGCTGTTAGAACAATTAGTAGAAAGGTACGGGGAAAGATTTGCCAAGTTTATTTATAGATATGATGCAAATAAGCAAATAGAAGGTTACAGGGTAATCATTAAAAAGAATGATTACCTGGCAAAAAAGGATGATTTTATTAAGGACGGGGATCAAATAACCTTAATAACCGCAATTATTGGTGGGTAAGGGAGTTATGGAAAATCCCTGAAAAAATCAAACCTGATTTATAAAAAATGATTACAAAAACTGATAAGGGGGCTGGGAATGAACTCCCGCTATGATACTTCCGGTTTTTGGTTTAAGGGAAACACTCATATTCACAGTCAGGAATCAGACGGAGGAAAAACCTTTTTAGAACTTGCGGACCTGTATGCTTCGGCGGGTTATGATTTTTTGTTTCGCACCGATCACTGGGTTGCTTCCGATACAAAAAGTGATAAAACCTCCTATCCCCTCCTCTGGATAGATGGAATAGAATTGGATGGGCATGACCGGACCGGGACTTATTTGCACGTGGTTTGCCTGGGAAAAGTAGAAAACATGGTCAGGGAAAATGGGTTTGAAGAAAGTTTACGAACTGCAAAAGAACAGGGAGTGATAACAATTCTTGCCCACCCTTTCTGGCTTGGGAATTCTCTGGATGATTTTCTCAGGTGGGAATTTGATGGTGTGGAAATTTATAATCATGTTTGTCATTGGGTTAATGGGAAAAGCAATGGAATGGTCCACTGGGATGCTGCTCTTATGACTCACCCTGAAACACTGGCTCTGGCGGTGGACGATGCCCACTTAAAGCCAGAACATCCAGGCTGGAACGGTGGTTGGGTGATGGTAAATGCTCCAGAATGCAGTCCTGATTCTATCCTGGAAGCAATCAGAAAGGGAAATTTTTATTCCAGCTGTGGTCCGGAAATTTTCTCCATTGTTCTGGATGGGAATAATCTCCAGGTGGAAACTTCACCAGTCCAGTTTGCAAGATTGGTTGGGCCACACTATATGGGGTTGAGATTGGGTTCTTTTGAGGGGGATCCAATTGAAAAATTAAGCTTTCAAATTCCTCCTCAATGGAAATATTGTTACCTGGAAATCGAAGACAATAGAGGGCGCCGGGCCTGGACAAATTCCTTTTTTTGATAGCCTTTGCCTTGCTTTAAACAAGCCGGGTTTTTAGAAATTTTCTTAGTCCCCGGGTAAACAGAAAAATTTGGTTTTGACCGGGAAAATGGGGTGGGTAAATGAAGAGAGCTTACGTGGGGTGTGATATTGGAACTTCTTCGGTAAAAACAGTTCTCTATTGTGAAAACTTTAAACAGCTTTTTAAGGATTCCAGAGGATATAAGCTGATAAGTAAAAATAAGAATGAGGCGGAACTATCTCCTGATGAGGTATATGAAGCCGTATTAAAAAGCCTGGTTTCCGTCATTGAGTGGAGTGAAAAAGAAAATTACCGGGTGGAGTTCATATCCATGAGCTCAGCTCTCCATTCCCTGATAGCTGTAAACAAAAAGGGCCTGCCGGTTACCAGTTGTCTGACCTGGGCGGACAGCAGGGCAAAGAGTGAATGTGAAAAGTTAGAGAAGATTTACGAAGAAAAGGATCTATATAATAAAACCGGTTGTCCCCTTCATTCCATCTACCTGCCGGCAAAAATTTTGTGGCTTAAGGATAACCAAAAAGAGGTTTTTGCTTCAGCCGAGAAATTTATCAGTATAAAAGAATTTGTGGTCTACAAATTGATTGGGGATTTTGTTGTTGACTATTCTGTTGCCAGTGGAAGTGGTTTATTTAATATTCATGAGAAACAATGGGAAAAAGAATTAACCGGTTTTTTGGGGTTAAGAAATAACCAGCTATCCTCTCCTGTTAACAGCCAGGAGGTTTTTTCAGTTAAAGGCGAGGTATTAAAAACCCATAGAGATATACCCCTGGTTATCGGAGGTGGGGACGGACCTTTAGCAAATCTTGGAGAACTGGCATTAAAAAAAGATCAATTTGTTGCAACCCTTGGGACCAGTGGAGCCATTCGGGTTTTCTCGGATGGACCAGTTTTGGATAAAATAAAAAGAAGAACCTGGTGTTATATGCTTGACCAGGATACATACCTTCCTGGAGCAGCGATCAATAACGGGGGGATAGTAATTGAGTGGTTAAAGGATCTATTTTTTGAGTCCGTAAATGATTACTATGGTTTAATCGGTGAACTAATTTCGGAGGTTCCGGTGGGAAGCAACAACCTTTTTTTCCTTCCTTTTTTGACTGGAGAAAGATCTCCCAACTGGAATCCTAAAGCTCGAGGAATAATATTTGGGCTTGATTTTCATCATTCTAAGAGGGAGATAATAAAGGCGGGGATTGAAGGGATTTCCTTTAGAATGAGGGCAATAAAAGAAGCTCTGGAAGATCAGAGTACAGGTTGTAAAGAGGTAATATTTAATGGTGGGGTGACAAGATCCGAACCCTGGTTACAATTACTTTCCAATGTCCTTAACACAAAGGTTATTGTAAATGAAAATGAAGAAGGACCGGCTTTGGGAGCAGCAATTTTGGGGACAGTGGCCATGGGAATAAATGAAAGTTATGGTTCAACCAATTATAAGCCCGGGGTTAGGTTGGTAAAAAATCCTGATTCGGAAATGGTGGATAAATATAATGAGTTGTATTCGTTTCATAACAGGCTCTATGACTGTAATAAGGGGTTATTTAATCTCCAAAAATAGAGTTGCGGCCTTATTAAAGGATTGAGGAAGGGGGGGTTTTCGTGAGAAATATTTACCATCAATTTAAAAATGGAGCACAGGATGATTACCAGGATTTAAAAACCCAGATATCCAGGTATCTGGATCAACTGGGGGATTTAAAGAAAATATTAATTATCCCCCCTGATTATACTCGCAAGCATTCCCAGGCGGGAATTATCACCAGAATTATTTTCGACACGTTAGGAAAAAATGTTAAAATCGACATTCTTCCTGCATTAGGAACCCATAGGGCGATGGGGGAATCTGAGATTAGGGATATGTTTGGAGAAAAAATCCCCAAAAATCTTTTTATTGAACATAACTGGCTGAATGAAACCAAAAAAATCGGAAAAGTTCCGGAAGAATTTATGGGGGAAATTTCGGAAGGACAATTTAAAGAAGGACTGGATGTGGAATTAAACCAGATAATATTGGAAGGGAACTATGATCGAATAATTTCTATAGGCCAGGTTTTACCCCATGAAGTTGTCGGGATGTCAAATTATACAAAAAATATCATTGTTGGATGCGGAGGCAGGGATTTTATCAACAAGTCCCATTATTTAGGAGCTATTTATGGTCTGGAAAGGTTGATAGGGAAAGACCATTCCCCGGTAAGGAAGTTATATGATTATGTAGAGGAAACCATGCTGATTAATTTGCCCATTGATTATATCCTAACTGTAAATGAAGCAAGCATCTCGGGTAAAAATAGTTTATCCGGGTTAACAGGTATTTTTATGGGAAGAGGTAGAGAGGTTTTTGAAAAAGCCGTTTCTTTAAGCCAAAAAACTAATATCACATATATTGACGAGCCGGTGAAAAAATTTGTAACCTACCTAAATCATAAAGAATTTAACAGCCTGTGGTTGGCCAACAAGGCAATTTACCGGACCAGGGCGTCAATTGCTGATAGGGGTGAATTGTTGGTTATTGCTCCGGGGTTGAAAAGTGTTGGAGAAAATGATTTATTTGACAGCTTAATCAGAAAGTACGGCTATATCGGGAAAGAAAAAATAATAAAGTTAGTTGAAGAAAATAAAGAATTGAGAGAAAACCTGGCAGTCCCCGCCCATCTAATTCATGGCTCCCCTGAAGGTCGGTTTAAAGTAACCTATGTTTCAGACCAAATTTCTAAAGAAACAATTAATGAAGTGGGCTTTAATCACCTGAGCCTGAGGGAACTGGAAGAGAGGTTTAACTTTAATGAGTTGATTCCGGGTTGGAATGTTACCGGGAGTGGAGAAAAAGTTTATTTCATTAAGGATCCTGCCACTGGGCTTTGGGTTTCCAAAGGCCATATATAGAAAATAGGAGGCGAAGATATTGGAAAAAGCAAAAATTTTAAAGGAAATAAACAAAACGGGGATTGTTCCGGTAATTAGGGCAAAATCAGCTTCCCAAGCCTTAAAATTAACCCAGGCTATTTACGATGGGAAAGTAAACATATTTGAGATAACAATGACGGTGCCGGGTGCTCTGGAGGTAATAAAGGAATTAAAAAAAAGGTACCAGGATAATGAGGATGTTCTTATTGGAGCGGGTTCAGTAATAGATCCTGAAACAGCCAGTGCAGCAATTAGGGCGGGTGCTCAGTTTGTTGTTGGGCCTGCGATCAATGTTGATATGATCAAACTTTGTAATAGGTACCAGGTTCCGGTAATTCCCGGAGCAATGACACCAACTGAAGTTTTACAGGCCCTGGAAGCAGGGGCTGATGTAGTTAAGATTTTCCCCGCAGCATTATTCGGTCCCAAAATTATCAAAGCCATCAAAGGGCCCTTACCCCAGGCCCCATTGCTCCCTACGGGAGGAGTTAACCTGGAGAATGTTACTGATTGGTTTAATGCAGGCAGTTTTGCAGTTGGTGTTGGCAGCGAAATTGTTGGCCATGTTAAGGGTGAAGACTATTCAATGGTAACGGAGATTACCCGTGAATTTGTCAAAAAGATAAAGGCGGTCAGGGGCAAGAACACATAGAAAATTTTTTAAGGAGAAAAAACAATGAAAAAACTTTTGATTACTCCCCGCTCATTTGCTTCAATCTCCAAAAGCCCCATAGAAATTTTGGAAAAGTCGGGATTTGAGTTGTTTTTAAATAAAACCGGCAAAAGCTATGATGAAGGAAAAATGAAAGAATTAATTGTTGATGTTGATGCTGTTATTATTGGAACAGATCCCTTAAATGAAGAAGTTTTGAAGAAGGCAAAAAAGCTGAAATTCATTTCCAAATATGGTGTGGGGGTAGATAATATTGATTTGAATTTTGCCCAAAAAAAGGGAATAAAGGTTGCTAATACTCCTTACTCCAATACTCAATCTGTTGGAGAACTGGTTATTGCTTTTATTTTTGCCTTGTCCAGGAGATTGGTTGAAGCTGATAAGAGGACAAAGAGTAATTATCAGGGGAAAGTTGTTGGAAATACTGTAAAAGGTAAAATTTTAGGAATTTTAGGGCTGGGAAATATAGGAAAGGCTGTTGCAAAAATGGCCAGGGGCCTGGAAATGGAAGTTCTGGCAAATGACTTGAATTTGGATAAAGAATTTGCAAAAGAGCATTCTCTTGAATATGTTGATTTTGAGAACCTAATAAGGAAATCAGATTATATAAGCTGTCATTTACCTTTGAATTCCCAGACCAAAAACATTATCTCCAGAGAAGAGATAAAGAGAATGAAAAGCGGGGTTTTTATTATTAATACATCCAGAAGCGGAGTAATAGATGAGGAGAGTATTTTGAATGGAATTAAGGGGAAAAAAATATCGGGAGCAGCCTTGGATGTGTTTGAAGAGGCCTTGGCGGAAAAAATAAAAGGGGATCGGGAGCTTGATGAGAAAATCATTCTTTCCCCGCATATGGGAGCCCATACTGAAGAGGCAATTAATGATATGGGAACCCAGGCAGCAAGGAACGTTATAGACTTTTTTGGCGGGGAAAATATAAAAAACCTGGTTGAATAAATTATTTTTCCCCCAAAATTTTTTTGAAACTTTGCGGTTCAGAATTTTGGCCAGTACCTGAATAGACCCCGGGATTTTTGTACTGATCCCGGGGTTTTTATATTAAGGGTGAGGTTATAGATAAGAAACAGAATGAAACTGGGGCAATGGTTTGACAACAAAAAACCATACAGTTTGTTGAATGGGTTATTTAGTAAATGTAGAATAAAAATGTTTATCCAAGAATAATATAAGGGTGAAAAGGTCAGGAGCTTTTCCATGTACCCTGAGGAATTTCTTGAAAACCCGAATCAAAAGAAAAAAAGAAAGTGCCGGAGGCCTTTTTATTTTATCATCAAATACTTAGCTTAATAGGAAGGTTTTGGTGGATCAAAGGTTGAAAATTTAATATTGAAGAGCTTAATTGGGATAGGAAAGTGGGTAATGGGTAGATAGGGATAAAGAATCTTTGGAATTAAAATAATTGTTATTTTGAGGGGGAAAGGTTTTTATGAAAATGGAAGTTAAGCCATTAGGGGGAAAGAAAAACAAAGTTTTGTTTAAAGGTTTCGAAGTAATTACTGACCAGCCAATAGAGAATGGAGGGGAAAATACAGCTCCTACTCCTTTTGACTTTTTCTTTGTGGCTATTGGTTCATGTGTTGGCTCCAGTATCTATAGTTTTTGCCAAACAAGGGGAATATCCACTCAGGATCTGCGGATTAATCTGGAAATATCAAGAAACCCCGACACAAAACGAGTGGAAAGGGTTGATATTAGTATTGGTTTGCCTGAGGATTTTCCGGAAAATTATCGCAATGCTGTTTTAAAGTCTGCAGAAGCCTGTACAGTCAAAAAACATATTATTGATCCTCCAGAATTTAACACATATTTACTTGATTAAAAGTTAGGAAGGGGAAAAGTACCCGTTATCCTTAATTCTTGATTTTTTTACTTAAGGGAACCAATTTTGCGGTTCCTTTTTCTTTATATTCCCAAAAATTCTTATTAATTTTGGAACAATAAAGGAAAATCTGTGCTTTTAGAGAATTAAAAACAAACAGAAAAAGGGAAAAAGCTGAAAATTTAGAAGAATAATATATAACCTTTGTTAATAAAGAAATCCGGAAGAAAGTTTGCTTTGAAATTTCCTTTTTAGAAGAAAAAACCTAACCAAAGAAAACGGGGAGATTTCCAATGAGAAGAAATGACTTAATAATCGAGAACCTTCCTAACGGTTTTGCAAACCACCAAATATTAACCAATTCCAGCGGGGAACCGGTTGATTATGTTTTTCTGAAGGTAAACAGGGCTTTTGAGGAAGCTACCGGATTGGAAAGAGAAAAAATTATTGGTCAAAGAGTAAAAGAAGTTATTCCCGAAATCCAAAAGGATAATTTTGATTGGATTGGGAAGTTTGGAAAAGTTGCCTTAAATGGAGAAGTATTAAAGTTTCAAAAGTTCCCAATCACCCTTCAGAGTTATTACGAAGTTATGGCCTACAGCGAAAAAAAGGTTTTTTTACTACGGTTTTAAATGACATTTCTGAGCGAAAAAAGATAACCGATTCCCTGCGTTATCAAAATAACAAGATGGAATTATTGCTGGAAGTAAGCAAGGAAATGTCCGCAGAAAAAGGAACCTCTTCTCTTGCTCAAACTATAGTAAACGGCATTGCAAAACTAACAAAGCTAAAAACCGCGGCAATTTATTCCATTCATGGAGATTTTCTTTACCTTGAAGCAACGCACCCGCCTCTCCCACCTGATTTTCCGGAACATTTGCGGCGTGCCCCCCTTAATGAACACCCCCATATTAAAAAGGCCATTGTAAGCAAAAAACCCGTTATTCTACCTGATACCAAAAAAGCAGCTTTATCTCATGCTGAAAGAGAAGTCTGTCAGCAAAGAGGCCTTCGGTCAATATTATATAATCCCCTCATTTACAAAGGAAAAACCATAGGGGTTTTGATCCCTGCCAGCGTGGAAAAAATACATAAGTTCAGTGAAGATGAAGTGAGTATTTGCCAGACCCTGGCAAGTCATGCTGCCTTATCTATTTCCGAGGCAAAACTTTTTGAGAACCAGCAGCATTATTTAACCCAGATACAGGAAAAGAACAAGAGTCTCGAGCAGGCAGAGAAAAATACGGCGGAATCCCTTAAAGCTTTTCGCCGGGCCCTTTTAGGAATAGTTCATTCCATGGGGACCTTAATGAGTAAACGGGACAACTACACGGCTGGACACCAACAAAGGGTTTCCGAACTTTCAGGTGAAATAGCCCGGGTTTTGGATTTAGAGGATGATCGGATTGAAGGACTCAAGCTTGCAGCAAAAATCCACGATATTGGTAAGCTTTCTATACCTACTGAAATCCTGACAAAACCCCAGAAGTTAACTGATTTGGAGTTCAAAATTATTGAAACCCATCCCAACACGGGATATGAAATATTAAATAATATAGAGTTTCCCTGGCCAATAGCCGAGATTGTGAAGCAACACCATGAAAAAGTTGATGGTAGCGGTTACCCTGATGGTTTAACCGGTGAAGATATACTTTTTGAAGCAAGGATTTTATGTGTTGCTGATGTAGTTGAGGCAATGGCTTCTCACCGGCCATACCGACCCGCCCTCGGAATTGATGTTGCTTTAGATGAAATCTGGGAAAAAAGAGGAAGCCTTTTTGACCCTGATGTTGTAAATGCCTGCATGAAGCTTTTCAAGGAGGAGGGTTTCCAGTTAGAATAAAGGGTAAAGATTTATTTGGTTTTAGTAATTTAAAATGGCCACCAATATTCTTAATTCCCGACCATTGGAGAGAAAATTAAATTCTTTCCGATGGTTACTTTTTTTA